>JBDUXZ010000022.1 GCA_039944855.1 Rhodothermales bacterium
CTGGCGGAGACCTGAGAGATCTAGGAAGGTGGCGCTGCGCTCTTGGAGCCGCGTCGTGCCTTCGTACGACGCCGGACCCCGTACGCCTTTGTGAAATCGAACCGTGCCTCTTGACAAACCACCTTGTTATGGGGGTTCTGCCGCCGGAGCTCCGGTACTACGGCCGGATCTGGAAGGGTGGCGTGAACAGCGTGTCCCGCCTCGCTTGCCCAGACGCCGCTCGCTCCGGACGCCCGCTTCCGGCCACTTCCACCGGGCGCACCACGTCGGACAGCCGGTACGTCCCGGGTGGGAGCGCATCGCTCAGCCGTACCGCGTACCGCGCGGTGTTGCTCGCCTCCACCCGGTATGCGATGTCGGGGCAGAAGGGGATCGCTCCCACACGCCGATCCTCCTCGCTGAGGTAGACGTACTCCTCCCGCACCGGCACCCACGCCGGCCCTTCCAGCCGCTCCAGCCGGGCCCCGCACAGGTTGTACTCCAAGGGCTCGGCTGCGAACAGGAGGAGCGCGAGGGAATCACCGGGGGCGTAAGCGCTCTCGTCGGTGGCGAGCGAGGTCTCTCGCGGAGTGGGCAGTGCGAGGTCTGCCGTGTCGGGAGTGGGGGCCTCCTGCCTCGACGGCTCCCCGGAGGAGCGGGTTGCCGGAGGGGTTTCAGGCGGCCTTGCCTGGCAGGCAAGGCCGAAAGCGAAAGTGATTAGGAGCGCAGCACGTAACATGAGGCCAGCAGGAACGGCAAGGTTCGAGGCGGCAGAACAGGATAGCGTTCAGCCGCACCGGGCGGTAGAACCTGAACGGGGGTAAAGTAGGCGCCGACGTCGAGACAGGCAAAGCCGTGGAGCCCGGTGTCGGCCTGGGACGCGGGGTTAGGCAGAAGCGGGTGGCAGAGGCCTTAATCTTGCTCAAGCTGAGCTGTCAAACGAACGGTCCGAGGACCGCAGTCGTCGCCACGGACTCGGACGCCTTCGCGTGTCCACGTCTGATAACCCTCCTTCTCCACTCTCACATCGTAGGTGCCGGTCCGCTCGTAAGCACCCCCTAACAGGAACTCTTGGTTGTCGGCGTTGATGCCAATGACGATGAGGGAATCGGAGTAAGCGCCTTCGGTCACGACGCCGGTCGCCCCTTCGGCAGCGGGCTCGCCCGTAGCGGCGTCGATCACTTCGACCTCTATGGCAGGCTCCGCTTCAGCCGTACAGTTGCCGGACTGGATCGCGTCACACCCCGCGCTGAGGAGCACAAACGCAAGCGGAAAGAGTGAGATGAGCGTACGCATGGCTTGGGGTAGCTATCGGAAGGCAGGACCGGCGAAGTGGGAGTATCTAGTCAAGGCACTCCGCTTGGCGCTTCTGCCTAACAGTGTGGCGCTTCACCCGCCGCAACACGGGACGGGCAGGCAGGGCAAAGTAGGCGGTGATGGTGAGGGACGCAAACGGGTCGAGGTGCGGTCGGCGTGGGAGGGCGGGTTAGCCGACACCCCAGCGCGGCCCCCCCCCGCCCCGCGCTCTCACCGGAGCGACGTGCGGAGCCCGACGCCGAGGGCGAGCCCGCTGAGCCCGTCCGGGCCTCCCGGCGAGACGCTGTGGGCGTAAGTCGCCGCTAGCCGGAGCCCGAGCCGGCCCGTCAGCACGGCCGTCAGCCCCACCTCCGGCCCCACGCCAAGGAACAGGCCCGTGCCGACGCAGGCGTCCCCGCCGTCGCAGTCCAACGCGTCCGTCGTGCCGGCCGCCACCGCAGCGCCGAGGTCGTAGCGCACGCGCGGGAGCAGCGCACCGCCGTAGCGGAGGGCGGCCGAACCTCGGACGAGGCGGTCGACGGAGGCGTCGAGGTGGCCGCTGGGCGTGTGCGTCTCGACTGACCGAAGGGCGGCGTCCACGCCGAAGTCGTACCCGAAGCCCGCAGCGCTGGCGCGCCCGGCGCGGACCCCGACCGTGGGCGTGGGCTCGCCGAGCACCCACGCTACGCCGGCGCTCGGCTCGACGAAGAAGCTAGCCGGGGCTTGGGCCGCTGCGGTCGGCAGGAGGGCCGCGAGAAGGGCCGCGCCGAGGAAGGCGGTGCGCATGAGAGGGTGCTGGCTAACAGAGTTGCCGTTCAGCCGCCTTTGGCTGGCGGCACGGGGGATGTGACGAGCGATGATAGCGCGGGCCTCACACCGGAGCTGAGAACGCTCGCGACAAAGGTCGGCCTGCAGTGGCGGGTTCTACGGCGTCGCCTCGTCGATTCGGGATAGGAACCGCTCGACCCTCGCTATGAGCTCGTCCGGACCAAAGTAGACCGAGTGCTGGCTCCGCACGGTCGGGTCTGGCTCGTAGTAGTCGAGGTCCAAAGTCAAGTCGTCAAGGGCTGCTTGCACTGGCTCAGCGAGGCTCTGATACTCGGCCTCGTCGTTGAACTCGAGTTCCTCGGCCGCAGCCAGCGCAGGTCCGAGTCGCCTGGGGTCTCGCTGCGCGGCCCGGAGTAGTTCAACGACGTAGCCGAAGGATGGCATAGCGGTAGCAGCGCCGTAGAACAATTTGGCCGTTCAGCCGCCGACGCGGCGCAAACGGGTGAGCGAGCAACTTAGAGAGTGACGGTGAGGAAGGCAAGACCGTCGAGCGGCAGGTCGGCCTGCGACGGCGGGTTCTGCCGCCGGAGCCAACTCAGTTGCCGTCCTCCACCGACAACTCGAACTCGTTCGAGATCGCTCGCCGACGGTCGCCTCGCTCCTCCACGCTCCAGACCAGACGGTACGTTCCCTCTACGCCATCCGCGTCCCACTCCGGAACGACGTTGCTGCCCGGGAGTCCGGCGCGTGGAGTGAACTCGTAGCGGTACGTATCGCCTGGGGCGACCGGCGTCAGTGGCGATTGGCACAGGGCTACGACGGGGTTGTAGACGTTGACCCACTCCTCCCCGACCCGCTTCTCGATGGAAGGCGGCGCAGGGCCCCCACACCCGTGGAGGTACGCCGTGCGGCCGGATACGTTGACGTAGGTAAAGGCGAGCGAGAGCTCCACGATGCGGTCAGCGACGCGGGCGGTGTACGCTTCGGCGTCGGTCCGGATGCGGGCGGGGTCGGCGTCCCCAGCGGAGAAGGTGTCGCACGCGGCGAGGGGGAGGAGTAGAGCGAGGGTCAACAGGAGGCGCATCATAGACGGAGCAGGAAGGTTTGGAGTCGGCCAGTAAGCTCTGGAACTGCTCATATGAGGGCAAGGCAGAAAGGCGTGACTGCGAAGGCGGCAGAACATGAGGCCGCTCACCCGCGCCGGGCAGCGCGACCGTTGACAGTGGCAAAGTAGACGCCGACGTTCAGACGAGCAAAACCGTGGAGCCCGGTGTCGGCGTGCTGCGGCGGGTTATGATGCCCGGCGGGCGATCACCATGCTGAACTCGTGCGAGTACCCGTCGATGCATGAGCCGTCGTACACCATGCGGCTGGAGACTCGGACCTCCACGTCGTAGCCCCCGAGCGTGCCCCGCTCCCCCTGTAAGAGGCGGATGCGCGAGCCGTCGTGCTCAACGATAGCGCGGTATGCCGTTGCGGTACCGCACCCCACCTCGGCCTCACGCCCTGTATCTTCGAAGCGGAGCCCCCATCCGTCGGGGAGAAGCAGAACCTCGTCGAGCCCGGTTCCGGAATCGTCGGTGCCGGGGAGGGCGGCGACGCTCACGCCGTAGAAGGCGAGGCCTTCGTCGTCGCTCACCCGGAGGGCGGTAGGATTGGGGAAGACGAGGCCGTAGAAGATGGCGTCGGCCTCAAACCGGTAGCGCTGGCCGACATCGAGGGGAAGTTCCGCCGCGCTCACGCCGACGTTGACGAGGTGGAGGGCGTGGTCGGGGAGGTCAAGGGCAACGAACCGGGTGAGTCCCTCGCCGAATCCATAGGAGGAGTCGGCCTTGGCGACGACTTCGGCTTCCATTTCCCACCCGCACTCGGGATCACATATGAAGCTGGGGCGGGCCGAGAAGAAGAAGTTTTGCTCGGCCCTTGGGTAGGGTTCGTCGCCGAAAACAGAGCACGAGGAGAGGACAGTGGCTGAAAGCAACAAGCCGATGACGCAGAAGATGCTCTTCATGTGGCGCATTGGGAGTGCATCATAACCCCTGCTTAGGTGCCCTGTGGGCGTGTTGTAACGCGCCCTCTGGCCGCATAAGCAACACGGGGAGGCTACGGGGAGCGGCGGTCCGTGTCTTACGAGGTACGCCCCGGAGGGCCACCTACGCCGCTATAGGGCCGCCTTGCGCCGACAAGATAAGCGCCCGGGCCCGGATCGCAACCCGCCCGCGCCCTGCGCAAATGCGCCCGCCGGCCGCATAAGCGACACGCTCGATCGCGTGATCGAGCGCGCGCCCGATCTCAACCGCCAACAACCTCGCCCTGGACCCATGGAGCCGGCCGCCGCCATCGTCGGAGATCCCGTCCGAGACGTCGTCGAAGAGCCTCGAGAGCCGTGCGCCGTCGGAGGCCGAGCCAAAGGGAGGGCCCACGAAGTCGCTCGACCGGCTCCGCCTTACCGGCTCCGCCTTACCGGCTCGTCCCTGATCCTACCGCACGGAGCAGACTTACTCGGGGGCTACAGGGGGGAGCGAACCGTGTACAATTTACACGGAGCAGCGGCGGGGTGCGATCTGCAACCTACTCCGGGCCGCTACAAGATCCCGCCGCCGTCCTGCTCGCCGGACATAGCTGGGGTCCGTTGCACGAGGGGTAGATGGTGCTCAAAGCACATCGCTTGGTCGATCGACGTCCTACGAGGTTCTTCCTGGCGTTCAGTTTATACCCGGTACTAGAGCCCTTTCTATCAAAGGGATGCGCCCTTCAAGGTTTTAATCGTACGGCACGTCGAGGCGGGAGGCCGCCTGCTCCTTCGCCCGCTCCCCGCGCCGGTCGTACCCCGCCGTCGTCGTCGGGCTCGCGTGGCCGGCGAGCTGTTGCGCCACGGAGAGGTCGGCCCCCTCGTCGAGGAGGTCGCCGACGTAGCTCCGCCGGAGGTCGTGGGGGCTGAAGGCGGCGACGCCGGCCTCGGCCGCCCGCGTCCGGAGCACGTGGTAGACCGCCTGCCCCGTGAGGGCGTCGGCCGCTCGGTCGAGCGCGCCCCCCCGCCTGGCGCGCACGAACAGGGGGAGGTCGCCGTGGGGGGAATCCGCAGCCCCCGACACCTTATATATAGGCGAGGGGGGAGGGGTGCCTCCCGCAGCGGCCGTCGCTACCCCCTCGTCGTCCGTCGTCGCGTCGCCCCCGGCGCTCTGCAGCCGTACGTCCAGGTAGTCCCGGAGCGCGTGGAACGCCCCCGGCGGGATCGGCACGACGCGCTCCTTGTTCCCCTTCCCGCGCACGAGCACGCGCCGCTGTGCGAGGTCGAGGTCGCCGACGGCGAGTCCGGCGAGCTCCTCCCGCCGGAGCCCGCACCCGTACCCGAGCGCGACGAGGGCGGCGTCCCGCCGCCCCTTCGCTGTCACGACCGCCGGCGCACCCTTCCTCGGCGGGGTAGGACGGAGGCACGCCTCGATGAGGGCGCGGAGCTCGGCCCGCGCGAGGGAGCGCCCCGTCGCCTGGCTCGCCCGCTGGCCCTTCACCGCGCGTACGGCCGCGGCGCGGTGGTAATGGTCGGTCTCCATGAGCCCGAGCTCCCACGCCTCGCGGAGCACGCCGCGGAGCGCCGAGAGCATCTTGTTCACGGTGGAGTACTTGTAGCGCTCGGCGAGCGCGGCGCGGATGGCCTTCGCGTGCTCGGCCCGGAGCCGCTCCCACGGGAACGCCTCGGGCTCCGGGGGCGGATCGGCGTCGGGCACGCAGACCGAGGCGATGGTTCGGAGCGCGCCGCGCATGGTGCGGCGGCTCCCCGGCGCGAGGCGGGCGAGGTAGACCGTGGCGGGGTCAGGGCCGCGGCGGCGCTCGACCTCGATAGTGAGGGCGGCGGAGTTGGCAGGGGTGAGTTCGTTCATTCCGTTATTGCATAACGTTCGTCCTCTTCACATCGATGACACACGGGAGACTCGGTCTGCGGCGACATCGGGTGAGGTGAAGGTACAACTGCTGAGAAGGTTCATTCTCATACATTATAATGACCCCGATCGGACCGCTCTCCAGGACGCCCTCGAACCCCAAGACCCCGCCGAATCGAGCCCACTCCAGCGGGCTCCTCACGTCGCCCCCGCGTCGGCCCCGCCCTCTCCGGGCTCGCCTTCCCGGGCTCGCCCCGGGGGACCACGACGACATCCTCGGCGCGATGCGCCGGGCCTCCGACCGCGAGCGCCTCCGGAAGGAGCTGCGCTCATCGTCGCGTTCGCTGGCGACTCGTTTCACGGAGCGTGCGGACTCGCAACGCGATCTCGGCCGACTCGCATCATCGCCGGGGGGAAGCGCAAGCGCCGGGCGTAGACTCGGCCATCGTGACGACGCGGTACGGCATCGGGCGTCGTCGCAGGCTCGACGGCAGCGCTGTCGCCGTAGCCCTCTCTACCCGTGCGCTTAGCTCCCGCTCGTTGCGCCATACCCCAGTCCCTCCTCGCGCTGCCCGTCGCGATCCTCTTTATTGCGACGGGATGCCGGACCGCGGTGCCCGGCGGCATGGCCCGTTACTCCGAGCGCGCTCCACGCGTCTCTACCGGTGACCTGCGCGCCCACCGTTCCCATCCTATGAACGCCCGCTCTCTTTCCCTCATCGCTACCGCCACGCTGTTCGCCATGAGCGGCTGTGCGCTCTTCGAAGAGGAGCGTGGGGCTATCGCTGAGGGGGACTACCGCGCCGCGGCCTCGTGGCGGACGCTCGGAGACAGCCTCTTCGACCCGGCGTACTCCAGTCGGTTCGAGGGGCACACGCTGCGCTTCACCGACCCCGACGAGTTCGAAATCCGAACCGGCGACACGTCCGGGAGCGGCCGAGCCTCCGGGAACTACGTGGCGGGATTCGACGCGGGCGGGTCCTTCGTGGAGCTCCGCGTGGAGGAGTCCTCGTCGGGGTTCTACCCCGTGGGAGATCGGATGCACCTCAACTACGAGGTGGTCGAGGAGCTTCCGGCGACCGTGGGACACGTCCAGATTGAAGAGCGCGGGGTCGTGCTCTGGGACGGCGGCGCCGCTGATGTGCAGGACGCGGACGGGGACGGCGATGAGTACGAGCGGTTCTTCTCCTGGTACCAGTTCGTACGGGAGTGATCCGGGCGGCACAACCCAGTGGTGCAGTCCGACCCCACGCTGCAAGGCTCGTACGCATCGGCGTCTATTTAGCCTCGCCTCTCCCCCGCTCCATACCAGGGTGGAGGGCATCGCTCTTCGCCGGCCAAACACCGAGAAGGGCCGCGGGCCGATCCGCGCAGATCTGTACGTTAGCCGGTCGCGGCCGACTCCGCAGACAAAGACGACTCCTCCCGTCCCGATCGGGCTCCGAATCCGGCTCCGAATCGGGCGCCCACTCAGGTGTGTCGCTTATGCCGCCGGTGGGCGCAATTGCGCAGGGCGCGGGCGGGTTGCGATCCGGGTCCGGGCGCTTATCTTGTCGGCGCAAGGCGGCCCTGTCGCGGCGCAGGAGGCCCTCCGGGCTGCTCCTCATTAGACACAGGCCACCGCTCCCCGTAACCTCCTCGTGTTGCTTATGCGGCCAGAGGGCGCGATACAACACGCCCGAAGGGCACCTAATCAGTGGTTGGGCCGCCTCTACACATCTCGCTATGCCTGCGCGCCTCCTTGTCATCGCAGCGCTCGCTCTCACTCTCGCAGCCTGCGATGCGAGCCCGGGCGACTCCGGCATCTGCCTCATCGACGCTACCGACGAAGGCCGCTTCCGTGGGCGGGTCGTCGCCCCTAGCTACGGCGACACCCTCCGCCTCGGTCAGCCGTTCGCGTTCCGAGCGGAGATCGACGCCGACTCGAACGTGACGGAGATCGGCGCGCTCCTCCTCACCTCCGCCCGGGACTCGCTCGGCCGTCCCGACTTGGACACCCTCTTCAGTCGACGCCTCACGACGGAGACCGGTCGCTACACCCTGGAGCGGACGGTCGTGATCGACACCCTCAGCAGCCCCCTTCCCACGGACGGCCGTCTCGTGAGCCTCGGCGTCTACGGCGTGGCCAGGTTCGGCGACTGCGGGGGAGCCGAATCGCGCTCGGCTACGTTCGTCGGCGTGGTGGTCGAGTGATGAGGCGGACGGGGTCTCCACGGCGGCCCAACCCGCCCTCGCACGCCGACCGCACCTTCACCCGCTTGCCTCCCCTAGCGTGACCACCTACTTTGCCCTGCCTGCCCGTCGCGTGGTGCGGCGGGTGAAGGGCAACTCCGTTGGGCAGAAACTCCTGCCTTGCGAACCACCGTCTCCCTTCAGCTATTTGTGCGCCCTACTACGACGGACGTGAACCGAAATGAGAACCCTCGCCGCCCTCTCCCTGCTCCTCACGCTCCCGGCCTGTAGTCTCCTCGGCTTGGACGACGAGGTGCCCTTCACGAACGTCCCGCAAGCGGAGTGGCTGCGGCTTCCGGAAGCAGGCACGGCCGTGTTCAACGATGCCGCGTCCTGGGAGGCTTTCTGGTACGACCACACTAGCGCGTCCGATAGCGAAGGCAACCCCATCCCACCTCCCGAGATCGACTTCGCCGACAAGACCGCCGCGGCCGCATTCCTCGGCGGTGGCATGAGCGGGTGTTCGAACCTCGCCCGCCTCGTACGCTCTGTTTCGCTCGACGACGATACCGCCGTGGTGCGAGTGGGGCGACTGGAAGTGGAGGGAGGGGTGACCTGCGACATGCTCATCTCTCCGGTACACGTGGTCACGTTCGAGAAGGCCGCAGCGGTGAGGTTCGTGGGCGAGGTTCCGAGGTAAGGCCCCGCCGGTTTCTACCCAACCCGCGCTCGCAACCGATGCCGGGCTCCACCGCCTTGCCACTTTCCATCGGTAGCGCCTACGTTGCCCCTTCCAAACGCTCTGCCGCCCGGCGCGGGTGAGCGGCCTCATGTTAGACTTCCATATGCCCACCGTGTCCAAGTTCATCCTCCCGATCCTCCTCTCGGCCGTGTTGCTCGGGTGTGACTACTTCGACAGCGATGCGGAAGTCCCAGCTGTGATCGCCGCGTTCGTCGCCGGACACGACCTCCCCGATCCCCAGCCGGTCCGCGTCTTCGATCTGGCCGCCGGTGACGGCGAAGACATCGACCTCTTCACCGTCTCCTACGGCCCCCCGATGGATTGCCCAAGCGGGTGTTTCTACGCGACGGCTCACGGTCTCCGACGAGGGGAGGCGGTGGGATGGCTGGTGCCGGACCTCCCGGGACGGAGTCCGTTCGTCGCGTACGACTTCGGGGAGGCCGACGCCGCTCTCTACACCGCCGAGCTCTTCGCGCGCTTCGAAGCGGTGGATGCGTGGGCGTACCGCTACGCGTTCCTCCCGGTGCTGGCCCGCGATCCTGACGTCCCCCGCGACGTGCTCTCGCGCGTCGCCCGGGGGCTCTACGACTACATCCACTCCGGCCTCGGGTGGGCCCTGCTGGAGAACGAAGCCGTCGTCGCCGACGAAGGGCTGCTCACCCTCCTCGCGGAACTACCCGTCTTCGACGACGGGTACGACCCTTACGCCACCGTGCGCGAACGAGCGCGGGAGCTCTTGGAGGCGCTGGACGGTGGGGAAGTCTAACCCGCCCTCGCACGTCGACCGCACCTTCACCCGTTTGCGTCCCTCACCGCCGCCATCTACCTTCCCTTGCCCGCTCGTCGCGTGGTGCGGCGGGTGAAGGGCAACTCTGTTGGGCGGCTTAAGAAGGCACCTCGCTCCGGCGATCCTCTCACGAGGTTACTCCTCCCCCGCCCCAGTGATCATGTCGGACGAACTCCTCGCTTCGATCATCGTCGGCCTCGGTGCGATCGCGCTCGGCCTCCTCGCTTGGTTCCTCCCCTACCGCTGGAACCTCTTCCGCCTTAAGGCCGGGGTCGCCAAGCTATTCTCTGAGCGTGTCAACCGCGCCATCCCGAAGGGGATAGGCGCCCTGCTCATCGCCTTCGGTGTGGTCATGGTCGGTGCCGCTCTATTCTGGGAGGTACCCCTCGGCGCGCCTCCCCCGGATGCCATCCCGGAAGAGCGCGCGGCTAGGCTGGCTGGGCCCTCGGAGGCGGAATCTACAGGCCGGGGGTTGCTCATCTTCCTGCTTGCCTCAGGCCTCGGCCTCTCTGGGTGGCTCCGCCCTTACGAGCGGAACCCGTTCCGACTGCGCCCCTCTCTCTCGCGCCGTCTCCCTGAGCGGTGGAACCGCATCATGCCAAAGGTATTCGGCACCATCTTCATAGGCGCTGGGGTCTACGCGCTCTTTGGAGGGGCTTAGGAGATCCACGCGACAAGCGCGTCCCACGTAGCGAGCCGCCCAACCCGCAGTCGCAGCCGACGCCGGGCTGCAAGGTTTTGCTCGCCAAACGGCCGCATGCCCGGTGCGGCTGAACTGCCAAATGTACCGCGATCCAGCGTATGAGGCGATACCACCACCTCGGCATCCCAACCGACACGCCCCGTCCGGGCGAGGTCTACATCCCGCACCTGAAGATGTACGCCTCCGGGTTCGAGGCGAGCGAGTACGGGATCGAGTGGATCCGCTTCGACGACGACGCGGACTTCCCGGACCTCGTCAAGAGGGTCCCCCACGTGGCGTTCGAGGTCGACGACCTGGACGCGGCGCTCGCAGGCAAGCGCGTCATCATCGAGCCGAACAGCCCGTCTCCCGGCGTCTTCGTCGCGTTCATCGAAGAGGGCGGGGCGCCCATCGAGTTCCTTCAGATCGACCGCTCGGTCGCAACGTAGGGGGCGGTAGGATGCGTAACGTTTCTGGCCGGGCGGATCGGTGACACCACCTGATGCCCCTCGGCCTTAGCAGGCCCGTTCGACCACAACCCAAGCCCCGGTGTGCGATGAGTAGCGGCGGACGTCTCCTCACCTTAGCGGTCGCGGCCGGCGGCCTTGCCGTGCTGGTTCTCGTACTCGGATTCCCTGGGATCCACTTGGCGCTCCGCCCATCCCACCCGGGACCGGCCTACGACGTCGCTACGGTTCCCGGTCCGTCGAGCTCAGAGCCCCTATCGTTCACCGTCGCGGCCTCGGACGAGGGAGCTCTCTACCTCGCGTGGGACCAGGACGAGGGACTCCGCTTCACCCGTCGGGCGAGGGAGGGGGCGGACTGGTCCGCTCCCCAGACGCTACAGGGCGATGGCGTCCCCACGCTCTTCGCCGACGGGGACCGGGTCGTCCTCTTCGTCCGGGGCGAAGGGCTCGAACGCCGGGTCAGCGAGGACGGCGGCGCGACGTGGTCCGAGCCCGCCTACGCCTTCGGCCGCGATGCCTTCGGCCGCGCCACCGTAAGCCGCGATCCCGGAAGCCGCGACGTCGTGAGCCGCGACACCGCCGCGAGCTACCCCGGGGAGGTCCGGGTGAGCGGGAGGCCCTCGCAGGGCGTACCCTACATCTACCTCGGGGACCGGTCCACCCTCCACAGGGGCAGCGGGGGCGACGTGTACCTCGTGTACCTCCACCAAGAGTCGTACGTGACCGACGGGGGGAGCACCCTCGTGGAGCCGCCGCACCGGATCTACTTCTCCCACAGCGACGACCTGGGGGAGCGGTGGACGCCCCCGGTCGCCGTGGCCGACACCGAGGGGAGGCTCGGGTCCGCCCCCTCGGTCGTGGACTTCCACGGCGCGCTCGTCCTGTGCTGGAGCGAGCGCTACCGACGGGGCGACCTGCTCCGGGTCGCGACGAGCCTCGACGGGGGGGCCACGTGGTCGGAGCCGATCACGCTCAACACGGACGCCTACGTCCTCGCCGAGCAGCAGCGAAGCGCGGTCCTGGTAACAGCCCCCCGCTTGGTGCGGAGCGGCCACGACCTCTACCTATGCTACGGCGGGCGCGGCCTCCAGTGCCTGGAAGCACGGGGAGTTGAGCGGGCGCTCGGTGGGGCCTCGGTGCCGGGTCAGGCCTGGTCCCCCGCTTTCACCCTCACCGGTTCGACGCCGCTCGCCTTCGACTTCCTCTCCGCTCCGGGCGCTCCCAGTCCGGCCCCTGCACATCGACCGCCCCCCAGCCCCCTCTCACACGGCCGGCCGGAACCGGCGGACGCTCCCGAGGCACCCCTCGCGCTCTGGGTGGACCAGCGGCATCAGGAGGTGGAGTGGTGGGGGTACTCCTTCGCCTTGACGCTCTTCAAGGGCGGCAACCCGAGGTGGGCGAACAACGACCTGATCGTGGCCCGCCTGGGCGAGGAGGGGAGCGCGGAAGAGCGCGTGCTCACGCCCCACCTCTCGTACACCCGCGGGAGCATCGGCGCCGTCCAGGCGCAGGGGCGGTGGCACGTGTTCTGGAGCGGTAAGGAGCGCGTGGACCGAAATGGGGGCGACGGTCGACATCGCACGGACAGCGCCGGGGTCAGTCATCCCTACCGCATGGGCCGGACCGAGGGCGGCATCCCCTACCGCGTCTTCTATACGTCGGTACCGCTCGAGCTCTCCGAGTAGCCCTCAGGAGCTACCGTCGATCCGATAGCGCGCTCGTCTGCACGGCGCTCGTCTGCACGAGGTGGGGCGGGGTGCCGCGGTCGTATTGAAGAGGCGGTTTCAGTCACCCGCCGGGCTGGTTCATCACGAGCCGTGTTCGACCCACCCGTTGTTCACAGTTCGTACTAGGTCTGCTATTGCATGTTGCTTGCGACAGCGTTCCTCAGCGGCGGAACCAGCTGTCGCTAAAGCCTACCCAGCACTGCGTCGGAGATCTTCTGGTCTCTCGGCTTGTCGATGAGGTGGCGGTAGGCCATATCACAGGCTCCCAGTTTCTCCGTGATGTCAACGCCTACTGCCTCTCGGAGGTAGAGGAGCTGTCTCCTGACTGCTTGGATGACGTCCTCATGGAGGAACTCCGGAACGGCGTGCCATGTGGGCCGGCCTGCGTGGTTGGGCTGGCCGGGATGGCCAAAAGCTCCGTTCCAGCGGATTCCGAGGTCGGGATAGGAATAAGGGGAGTCGCGATCCCGTAAGCGGAACCGAATACCACAGAGGAATCGCCATCGTCGTACAGGACTTTTCCCACAACCCAGTTCTTGGGCCGGACTTCATGTGCGGTTGGCATAATGGTATACTGTTGGGTTTAGGTGAATGTAGTACGATGCGCCTGGTGCAGAGGGGAAGCCAGGGCGTACCGAGGCTGTGCCCCTTTTACCATCCTAGACCCGCCACCAGGCAGCGGGTTAAGTGGGTGACACGTAGTCTTCCTGTCAATGCCTTTCATGTCGTCGTCCCACACGATCCGACTGAGGGGCGAGCCGGGGTGGCCAGCTACCTTGATCCCCCTGTGATAGCGGGGACCTCAAAGGGTTTAGTGTCCCGACTCATCCATACTGATGGACCGGCCACTGGCCGGTCCGTTAGCCCTTTCATCCGCACACGGCCCGAGCCGGAGGCCGGGCCAACCCACGTGGAGTCGACCGATGTCGTCCTACTACCATCTATATAGATATCCCTGATGATGCACCGAAGCGTCGGCCACCGCGCTGCTATCTCGCCCACGAGGTCGATCTCGCTCATGCCTGGGAGCGAGACGTCGATGAGAAGGAGGTTGGCCGCTCTCCCTATGCAGGGCGTGTCATAAACGGCCCCCGTGGCACACCCACGGGGACTCCGTCTCAATCGCGTCATCCGGGTCATCTGCGCTGGCATGGTCGTACCAGAACCCGTCCCGCTATCTACGTCCCGGTAACCCCGGCCGCCTCGGCTTCCGGGAAACCCGTTGGACCCCGTCCCACTGGGGCGCGCAGCCGGCTAAGGGTCAGGGGCAAGGAGCAACGCACGTGTATCGGCGTGGCATCGGTCGTATTCCCTGTGAAGGAGACCGCCCAGGGCCGAGCGACGGCGCATGCCACGGATCACCGTCGAGACGATCTACCCTGTGTTATCCACGAATACGAACCCCATCACGTCCCGAATAGCAGCCCCATCATCGAATACGGACCCCATCAGCCTGTATGTATGGGGTCCGCCGCTGCGCTGAATACGGACCCCATCACCTTATAACTATAGAGTCCCAACCCCCGCTCCGGCCGGCGAATACGAGCCCCACCATCCTGTAATACCCATCCTCTAATCCTCCTGTAACAGGCTCGCCCCCGTTGTGGATAAAACGAGCGAACTCACGAGGCGAAGAAGTAGAGCAGTAGGTGGAAGCGGTTACCCCAAGACAGGGCTCTGAGGCTCATCAGTTTCCGATAAGTTTCAATTATCGGAAGCCAGACTCACACTCGGAGCGCCGGGGGTGAAGACGCTCCTGCCGCGTCTCGAAAGCTGTAGCGGTGGGGGTAACGAGACACAGATACCGGAACGGGTTCTGGGATGACGGCATCTTCACATGTGAGCCGTATTGACCGCCCAGGAGAGCGCCGTGCAGACCGTGCCATGGGGGCCGTTTATGACACTGCACACCATCAAGATGGAGGGCTACGGTCGGGCACTCGCGGGCCAAGTCGTGCAGCATTGTGTCGGCAACGGAGGAGCGCATAGCCTCCTCCAGGATGGCCTCGAGCGGCTCAGCATTGAGATCCATGGCTGTACAGGGGATCAGCCCTGCTCGCTCACGGCGGGCACGGGTTCGAGGGCGGGCGAGGGGCGTTCGGTCGCCTCCGGCCTCACTGTATGCCCTTTCTGGCGTCCACCGAACTTCCGGCGGACCCAGCTACCAAGGTCGTCGAAGTACGTGTACGCGACGGGCACGACGATGAGCGTCAGGATCGTCGACGTGATGAGGCCGCCGATCACCGCGCGCGACATCGGCGCGCGGAAGGCGCCGCCCTCGCCGAGCGCGAGCGAGCTCGGGAGCATCCCCGCGATCATCGCCAGCGTCGTCATGATGATGGGGCGGAGGCGGACCTGCCCGGCCTCGACGAGCGCCCGGAAGCGCTCGGTGCCCGCGCGCCTTCGCTCGTTGGCGTTGTCCACGAGGAGGATCGCGTTCTTCACCACGAGCCCGAAGAGGAGGATCACCCCGATCATCGACATCATGTTGAGCGTGTCGCCGGCGACGAGCAGCCCGAGGAGCACGCCGATGAGCGAGAGCGGCAGCGAGAGCATGATCGCGAACGGCTGCGTGACCGACTCGAACTGCGAGGCGAGGATGAGGAAGATGAGGATGATGGCCAGCAGGATCGCCTGGAGCACGTAGCCGGCCGTCTCGGCCAGCTGCTCCGTCTCGCCGCCGAAGCCGACGGTGTAGCCCGGCGGGATGTCCATCCCGTCGACGCGGGCCTGGATGGCGGCCGTCGCCTCGGAGACGGAGAGGCCGGGGGCCGGGCTGCCGGAGATCGTCGCCGTCCGCTGGAGGTCGCTCCGGTCGATCTGCGAGGGCGCCGTGCCCTCCTCGATCCGCGCGATCTGGGAGAGCGGCACGGAGCCGCCCGTCGGCGTGGCGATCGGGATCTGCGCGATGTCCTCGACGGACTGCCGCAGCGCCGGCGCCACCTGCACGACGACGTCGCGCTCCTCGCCCGTCGGGTCCTGCCACGTCGTCACGTCCTGCCCCGCGAGCACGGGCCGGACCGTCCCGGCCACCTGCCCGACCGTGAGGCCGAGCTCGTTGGCCACGTCGCGGTTGACGTCGATCCGGTATTCGGGCCGGGGCTGGCCGAGCGAGTTCTGCACGTCCACGATCTCGGGCAGCGCGGCGACCTCAGCTTCGACCTGCTGGGCGAGGGCCTGGAGCCCCTCCACGTCCGGCCCACGCACCTCGACGGCCAGCGGCGCCTGCGCCCCGCCGAGGCCGCCGGCGTCGAGCACGGACGTCTGCACGCCGAAGACCGGCGCGATCCGCTCGCGGGTCTCCGCCATCAGCGCCTGCTGCGAGGCGTCACGTTCGCTGGGGCTGACGAGGGCGACGAACACCTGGCCCGAAGTGACCGTCCCCGTCTGCCCGGCGCCGACGGTCGTGTAGGTGTACTCCACGCCGGGGAGCTCGGCGATGATGGCCCCGACCTGCTCGGCCTTCTCGCGGGTGTAGGCGAGGCTGGAGCCGTCCGGCGTCTCGAACGTGACGGCGAACTGGCTCTGGTCCTGCGGCGGGAGGAAGCCGCCGCCGATGAGCGGGAACAGCATCAGGGTCCCGACGAAGACGGCGACCGTGCCGGCGATGGTCGTCTTGCGGTGCCGGAGCGCCCACTCGATGATCCCGCTGTACTTCTGGGCCGTCCGGTCGAACCACCGGTTGAAGGCCGAGATGCCGCGCTTGAGCGGGTTCTTCGAGCGCCCATGCGTGCCCTCGACGTGGGGGTCCACGCCCCAGTGCGCCGCCATCATCGGCGTGAGCGTGAACGCGACGAAGAGTGAGACGAGCACGGCGAAGGCGACCGTCATCCCGAACTGGAAGAAGAACCGCCCGATGATGCCTCCCATGAACGCGACCGGCACGAACACGGCCACGATCGAGAGCGTCGTCGCCATGACGGCGAGGAAGATCTCCCGCGTGCCGTCGCCGGCGGCGGCGAAGTAGCCCCGCCCCAGCTCGCGGTGGCGCACGATGTTCTCGATGACCACGATGGCGTCGTCGATCAGGATCCCGATCGAGAGCGAGAGCGCGAGGAGCGAGATCACGTTGAGCGTGAACCCGAGCGCGCCCATCAGGATGAACGAGGCGATGACCGAGATCGGCAGCGCGAGCGACGTGATGACCGTGGCCTTCGCGTCGTTGAGGAAGAGCATCACGATGACGACCGTGAGGATGGCCCCGAGGATCAACTCGAAGAGCGTGTCCTCGACGGAGTGGCGGATCGAGACGGAGTTGTCGCGGATGACCTGCAGCTCGGCCCCCGCCGGCAGCGCGGCTTGTAGCTCTGCGACGGTCTCGATCACCCCTTCGGCCACGTCGACCGTGTTGGCCCCGCTCACCTTGAGGATGTCGAGCGCGACGGCACGGCGGCCGTTCACGAGCGCGACGGACCGCTCCTCCTCCGTGGCGTCCTCGACGCTCGCCACGTCGCCGAGCCGGATGGGCGTGCCGCCCCGGTTGGCGACGACGAGGTCGTTGAACTGCTCCGGGTCGACGATGCGACCGACGACGCGGACGAGCTGCTCGCCCGTGCCGCGCTCGACGCGGCCGGCCGGGACTTCGAGGTTCTGCGTCTGGAGCGCCCCGATGACCTCGTTCACGCTCACCCCCCGCGCCTGCAGCCGCGCCGGGTCGACGTTGACGCGGATCTCGCGGGCGAGCCCGCCGGCGACCTGGACCTCGCCCACGCCGGGGACGGCTTCGAGCGTCCGCCGGATCTCTTCGTCGGCCAGCGCCGTCAGGTCCTGGATGGGGGTCTCGTCGGACGAGACGGCGAGCGAGACGATGGGCTGCGCCGCCGGGTCGAACGTCTGCACGAGCGGCTGCTCGATGTCGAGCGGGAGCTCGCGGCGGACGGTCTCGATCTTGGCGCGGATGTCGTTGGCGGCGTCGTCCACGTCGCGGTCGAGGTCGAACTCGACGATGATCTGGGAGACGCCCTCCAGCGAGATCGAGGTGATGCCGTCGACGCCCTGGACGGGGTTGAACGCCTGCTCCAGCCGCTCGGACACCTCGCGCTCGATGGTCTCCGGGCTCGCGCCGGGGTAGACCGTCGTGACGGAGACGATGGGGATCTCGATGTCGGGGAACTGGTCGATCGGGAGGTTCCGCAGCGAGAACAGCCCGAGCACTACGAGGCCGATCATGACCATCGCCGTAAAGACGGGCCGCCGGATGGCAACACCGCTCAGCCCGGTGAAACGGGACGGGTCCTCGGACTCCACGGCCGGATCGGGGATCTCGGCTTCGTGGTAGCCGGGGTTCTCGGAGGGCGGCCGCCCGGCGTTGGGGTGCGTATTCGGGTCCTTCATAGGAGGGGCGGGCTCGGTTATTCGGAGTCGGTGGTGGAGCGAGCGGGGCTTGCCGTGCCGGAGGTGCGGACGCGCGCGCCGGCCACGGTGTCGGTCGTCGGGGCTACGATCACGGTCTCGCCGGCGGCGAGGTCGCCGCTGACGGCGACGACGCCGCGGGCGGGGTCCCTCGCGACGACGGCGACCTGGCGGCGCCGGATCACGCCGCCTTCGACGGTGAGCACGTAGGACACGCCGTCGGCCTCGCGGAGGGCGGTGGCAGGAACAAGCAGTTCCTCCTCCAGCGTCTCCGACACGACGGTGCCCGTGGCGAAGAGGCCGCCGACGAGGTTGCCGGGGTTGTCGAGCCGGAGGAACACGCCGACCTGGCGCGTGGCCGGGTCGGCCGTCGGTTGGATGCGCGAGACGGTGCCGCGGAAGGTCTGGCCGGGGTAGGCGTCGATGCGGAACTCGACGGGGTCGCCCACCGAGATCTGCGCGGCCTGGTCCACGCCGACTTGCCCTTCGAGTTCGAGCGCGCTCGTGTTGACGACGGTGAAGAGCGTCTGGCCAGGGGTCACGGCCTCGCCGAGCTCGACCACCTTATCGCTGACAGCGCCAGAGATCGGCGAGTTGACGACGGTGCGGGAGGCCTGCTCGCCCGCCCCCGTCGCCTGGGCCTGCGCCGCTTCGAGCTGGGCCTGCGCCGCTTCGAGCTGGGTCTCGTTGCTCTGGAACTCGATCTGCGACATCGCCCCGGCCTCGTAGAGCGTCTGCGCCGACTCGTACTGTCGGCGCGCGAGGGCGACTTGGGCCTCGGCCGCGGCGACGCCCGCGCGGGCGCTGGCCGCCTGGCTGCGGATGCCCTCCGCCGTGATCGTCGCCAGCACGGCCCCGTCCCCCACACGGTCCCCTTCCTGCGCGCGGACGGAGCCGATGGTGCCGGACACCTGCGCCTTCACCTCCACGACGCGGTAGGGGTCGAGGCTGCCGGTAAGCGAAACGCCGGCGCTGATGGCGCCGCGCTCGACAGCGGCGACGTCGGACGAGACTAGCACGAGCTCGCGGGATTCAGCCGCCATCTCGGCGGGCTCGTCGGAGCCGCCGCAGCCGGTGAACGGGACCACCGCGAAGGCGATGGCCGCGAGGGCGAGCGCGGCGCGGCGCTGGAGGCGGAAAGGGAAAGCGTTCATCGGAGATACTCGGTCGGACTCGAGGGCGAGAGGGTGGGGACTACTGGTCGCCGAGGTCGTCGGCGGGGGTGATGTCGGAGGGCTCGGGCGCGGGAGGCTCGACGGGCGCCGGCGTGGCGTTCTCGGGGAGCGTGGGCTGCGCGTTCCCCAGCCCGGGCGCGACCTGGGCGCGGACGAGGTTGGAGTCGGCGAGGTAGAAGTCGGCGAGGGCTTGGACGAGGTTGCTCCGGGCCTGGAGGAGGGCGAGGCGGGCGTTCGAGACGTCGAGCTGCGTCGTGACACCCTCGTCGTACTGGAGCGTGGTGAGGTTGTAGACGCGCTCGGCCTGGTCCACCGTCCGCTGCCGCGCGGCGATGAGCGAGCGGGCGCGCTCTTTCTCTCCGCGCGCCTGTTCGAGCTGGAGCTGCACGGCCTCGCGGAGCTGGCTCAGCTGGTACTCCGCCTGGCTCAGTTGCACACGCGCCTGCTGCACCCGTGCCGAGCGCTGGAACCCGTTGAAGATGGGGATCTGGATGCCTACGCCGACGGTGAAGTCGGGCCGCCACTCGCCGCCGAAGTCGAAGATGCCGTCGGCAAAAAGCTGGCGGGCGTAGCTGGCGCTCGCGGCGACACGCGGGAGGTAGGCCGCCCGCTCCAGCCGCACCTGTGCCTCGCGGATCTCGACCTGTTCCTGGGCCGCCAGCACCGACGCGCGCGCCGACGTGATGGCCTCGGGGTCGAGCGCGGGGTCGGCGAGCGCGTCGGCGGGCGGCAGCGTCAGCGGCGTCGTCAGCGCGAGGGGCTGGTCGTACGGGATGTTCGCGAGGCGCTTCAGGTTGAGCACGGACACCTCGAGCGCGTTCTGCGCCTGGACGAGCTGCGGGCGGAGGTTCTCCAACTCGACCTCGGCGCGGAGCACCTCCAGTTCGGAGGCGCGGCCGGCGCGGAGGCGGAGTTCCTCCTCATCGAGGAACGCCTGCGCCTGTTCGAGCGCGACGTTCGAGATCGTCACGAGTTCGCCGGCGAGGAGGGCCTGGATGTAGGCCTCCTCCACCTGGAGCCGGACATCGGCCTGCTCCTCGGTGAAGTTGTAGCGGGCGGCGTCGCGGAAGTGCCGGGCGATCTGGATGCCGGCCCCGGCCTGCGGCGCGAAGAGCACCTGCGAGCCGCTGAGCGCGAAGGAGTACGTGTTCTCCTGCCCGAACGGGAGGTCGCTGAAGAGACCACCGAGCGCGCCGAGCGCCGCGTTCGGCGCGTTCTGTTCGAGGTACTCGACGCGGTCCTCCAGCGGGAGGGTCGGGTCCGGGTTGAACATGAGCGAGTCCGGGACAGCCGCGCCACCGCCCGTGTCGAACGACGACTGGAGGGTGCGGGTGTAGCCGGCGCTCGCGTCGATCTGCGGGTAGAGCGAGGAGTAGGCCTCACGCACCTGTGCGTCGGCGAGGTCGATCTGCGACTCGGCGAGCCCGATCTCCTCGCTCGTCGAGAGCGCGCGGGTGAGGGCGTCGGAGAGGCTGAGGGCGAGGGTGTCGCCAGGGGCGACGGCGGGCTGCGCGGCGAGCGGGCGGAGCATCGCCAGCCCGAGGAGTGCGGCGAGGGCCAGCGCGGTCCTGCTCATGTGGGGAGTCCTGCTCATGCGGGGGAGGGTCACGGAGTTCGGGGTCAGGCAGAGGGCTGGTCGCGCTGCTGGTCGCGCCAGCGTTCCACCTTGCGGTCGAGGTCGTCGAGGAGGAAGGCGTAGAAGGAGGACCAGGCGGTGACGCGGGCTCGCGCCTCCTCCATCTCCTCCGGGAGCGTGTGGCGTGTCGTGTCGAAGAGACGGCGCGTTTCCTCCAGGCGCTGCCGGGCGAGCTCGAACATGTGCTCGCCGGGGTTGTCGCCGATCCGGTAGAAGTCGCGGCGGTCGCCGGGGACGGTTTGGCGCTCGATGAGCTGGAGGTTCTCGAGGACGCGAGCGTTCGTGCTGACCGAGGCCTTGCTCACCTGGAGCCGCTCGGCGAGGTCGTCGAGCGAGTGGGCGCCGCCGTCGAGGAGGAGGAAGCCGAGGAGGCGACCGGCGATGCGGGGCATCCCGTGGCGCTCGGAGGTGAGCCCCATCTGCTCGATGAAGGTCTGGGAGGAGGCGTCCATGGTGGTCATGTTTAATTCATTCAGTGCGGACTGAACAAAGTTAATGAATCACGGTTCCATCGATCGGACTCCTCAGTCACCGCTCCTGTCATCTCCCACGTAGCTTCACACGATCATGCCGCGACTCCGACCCGACCCCGCCGCGCTGTCCCGGCGCGAGCGCGAGCGCCTGCTCCGCCGGCAGGCGATGCTTGCCGCTGCCCGTGATGTCTTCGCCGAGCGGGGCTACGTCCACGCTACGCTCGACGAGGTGGCCGAGCGGGCCGAGTTCGGGAAGGGCACGCTCTACAATTACTTCCCCGGCGGAAAGGACGAGCTGTTGCGGTCGGTGCTCGACGAGCTCTTCGACGAACTCGAAGAGCTCATGGAGCCGCTGCTCGATGCGCAGGTGACAGACACCGCGGCCCTCCGTGAGGCGCTCCACGCCTACCTCGCACGCAGCGCGCGGTACTTCTACCGGAACCGGGCCCTCTTCCACCTCATGATGCGGGAGGCGTGGCGGCTCCAGCTTTCGGTGGTGGAGGAGAGCCGGGACTACTTCCATGCCCAGGTCGAGCGGAGTGTGGCGGCGCTGAGCGAGGTCGTCGGGCGCGCCATCGCGGCCGGGGCGATCCGGCCGTTGCCGGCTCGATCGTTCGCTCACATCATCCTAGCCAGTGTCGCTAACCACATCGCAGCGCAGGAGGTCGTCGGCTGGCCGGAGGACCCCGCTACGGCGGCCGGCGAAGCGGCGGCCTTCCTCACCACATTACTCATGGACGGTGCCACCCCCGGCCGTTGACGCCGCCTCTGCTTGACGCAGGAGCATCGTAGGGGCCTCCGGCAAGGCTCCATGTCACGGGTATCCAGGCGCTGGTGAAGCGCCCCGCCAATTGAAGAAGGCCAACGGTATCCGGCCGTTTTCGGGAAGTCGCCTTCTCAACGGCGTGAGTCTCGCAGCATTCATCGTAGCAGCATGTCGTTGTTGCCTGCACCTGTCACTCTGCCAACAACTCCTCAACGGGAGGGGGGCGGAGGTTGTACGCTGAGGCCATAACGCGACCGTAGGCCCCGACCGTCGCAACGAGCATGACGTCATCCTCGGCCGTCTCGGGCAGCCGGCGGGCGTGGCCGAGCACGTCGCCGCTCTCGCAGATCGGACCGACGACCTCGGCGGTCCACACGGGAGGCTCGTCGAGCCGCGTGAGGTTGACGATCTCGTGGTAGGCCCCGTAGAGTGCGGGGCGAAGGAGTGCGTTCATCCCCGCGTCGAGGCCGACGAACCGGACGTCGCCCTTCTCCTTGAGCTGCGTCACGCGAGTGAGGAGCACGCCGGCCTCGGCTACGAGGTAACGGCCGGGCTCCAGCCACAGCACGAGACCGGGGTTCGCCGCCTTGAACTGCGCGAGCGGCGCGGTCGCGGCCGCGACGTCGAAGCCCGGCGCGCTCGGCGAGTCCGGCACGCCGAGGCCGCCGCCGAGATCGAGCACGCGGACGTCGGGGAACCGCGCAGCGAGTGCGGCGAGCGCCGCCGCCGTCTCGGCCCACGCCGAGGGGTCGGTGATCCCGCTTCCGAGGTGGGCGTGGAGCCCCACCACGCGGAGGCCGACCTCGTCCGCCCGCGCCGCAACCTCCTCCAGCGCGTCGGGCGCGACGCCGAACTTCGAGCGGGCGCCGGCCGTGCGGACGTGGGCGTGGTGCCCGCGCCCCTGCCCCGGATCGACGCGGACGAACGCCTCTCGCCCGGCGAACACGTCGGGCCACGCCTCCAGCACGAAGAGGTTGTCCACGGTGACATGCACGCCGCGCGCAAACGCCCGCTCGTACTCCGCTCGCGGCGCGAAGTTGGGCGTGAACAGCACCCGATCGGAGTCGAGGTCTGGGAAGAGGTCGAACACGCGCTCGACCTCGGCCAGCGAAACGCACTCGAACCCGACGCCCTCGTCGTGGAGGACGCGGAGGACGTCGGGGTGCGGGTTCGCCTTGAGCGCGTAGAGCACGCGGTCGACCGGCTCCACCCCGAGCAGGGTCCGCGCCGCCCGGCGGAGGGTGGTGGCGTCGTAGACGTAGCGCGGCGTCGCCTCCTCGGCCAGCGCCAGCAGGTCAGCACGGCGGTCGCGCCACCAGACAGGCCGCGCCGACGGCCCGTGCCGTCGGCCCATCACCACGTCGAGCGTCGGCCCGAACACGGGTCCGTCGGCGACAGCGCCGAACTGGCGGGCGTGCACCTCGCGCGCGATCCGGTCGGCCTGCTCGGGGTCCACGACGAAGGTGAGGTTGAGGTCGCTCGCGGCTTGGCTGACGAGGTGGACGGGGTGGCCTTCGAGCACCTCCAGCGTCGGGGCCAGTTCAGGCAGCACGGCGCGAAGGCCGGGGCCGACGAGGCTGACGGCAGCGTAGGGCCCGGCGGCGCGGGCGTCGCAGTAGGCACGGAGGTCGGCCAGCAGCGACTCCACCACGCGCGCGTCGAGCGCGTTAGCGACGGGGTCGAGCGTGACGCTGACGTTGGTCTCGGAGGTTGAGACGAGGTCGACCGAGAGCCCGTGCCGCTTGAATGCAGCGAACACGTCGGCGAGGAAGCCGACCTGCTGCCACATCCCGGAGGACTCCATCGCGACGAGCGTGACGTCCCGCTTTATGGAGAGGGCGAGGACGCCGGCCCCGGCGTCGGGCGCGGCATCAGAGATGACGGTGCCCTCGGCCTCGGGGCGGAGCGTGGAGCGGAGGTGGATGGGGATGCCGGCGCGGCGGGCGGATTCGATGGTCCGCGGGTGGAGCACCTTCGCGCCGGTCGAGGCCAACTCCTGCGCCTCGGCGTAGCCGACGTGCCGGAGCAACCGCGCCGACGGCACCATCCGGGGGTCGGCCGTGAAGAGGCCGGGCACGTCGCTCCAGATCTCCAGCCGCTCCGCGCCGAGCAGCGCGGCGCCGTAGAGGTCGCGGCCGAGCACCTCGAAGTGCGGCGCGAGCCGGGACTCCGCGGTCATGCCGAGGTCGCGGGCGAGCGCGTGGTGCCGCTCGCGGAGGTCGTCGACCGCGTGGGCGACGGCCTCCGGGTCGTCGGTGAAGGCGCCGCGCGCGGCCTCGTTCAGCAGGCGGTCGAGCGTATCGGAGACGCCGGCGAGGGCGGAGCAGACGAGGAGCGGCCGTCGGCCGTCGGCGGCCGTGGCGCGGGCGGCAGCGGCGATGGTGCGCCAGCCGTCTGCTGTGGCGACGCTGGTGCCGCCGAACTTGAGGACGGCCCAGTGGGTCAGGCGAGCTTCGGACACGGGAGGTCGGGTTCAATGTGCGCCGAGGCGCCGAGGGTGAGGCGATCCTTTAAGTGCGATGATGAGGCCGCAGCCTGCAGCCGCCGACTACTCGAGCGGCGCGTATGCGAGCCCGTGTTTCGGGTTCATCGGGATCACCAGCTGGCCGGTTCGGGTTGCGGATCGCATCCGACGAGGAGCACGGATGTGAGCACGGATACGGCGATCACGTCTTCCATGGGACGCCTGCGTTGGTGATGGAGGCTACGGGGCCTTGACTCCGGCCTCAGTTCTCCTGGAAGACCTCCCTGGCCACGCCGATAGCGGTGACGGCGTTGGGCCAGCCGGAGTAGAAAGCGAGGTGCGTGATCGCCCCTATCAGCTCGTTCTCCGTCACCCCGTTCTGCAGCGCCAGGCCGAGGTGGGACCGGAGCTGAGGCGGGCGGTTCATCGCGACGAGCGCGCTGACGGTTACCAGGCTCCGGTCGCGCTGGGAGAGTTCGGGGCTCGCCCACACCTGCCCGTAGAGGACGTCGTCCGTAAGGCCAGCCAACTGAGGGGCGATGTCGCCCATGAGCTGCTGCGCACGCGACGGCCCGTCCTCGCCGGACTCAGGCGGCGGGGGCGACCCCGCGGCGTACTGCTCGTCCGTGACCGGCTCCATCCACTCGGTGGACGGCCCCTCATCGGGGCGCTCCACCGTGGCGACGTGGGTCATGGGGGCGTCCGATGAGGCCCCATGCCAGTGCTTCACGCCGGGCGGGATCACGACGACATCGCCGGGGTGGATTTCCTGAACCGGGCCGCCCCAGTGCTGCACGCGCCCGGTGCCGGCGGTGACGACGAGGGTCTGGCCGAGGGGGTGCGCGTGCCAGTGGGTCCGGGCGCCGGGCTCGAAGGCGACCGTCGCGCCGTAGGTCCTGGCAGGCGCCTCCGACTCGAACCTCCCGCTCACTTGGACGGCGCCGGTGAAGTTCTCGGCCGGCGCCGGTTGGGACGGCGACGCCCCCCGGACGACGGTCAGGCCGTCCTGGGCATGGGCGAGCCCTGGGGCGACGAGGGCGAGGAACAGGGCTGTGGCGGCTATTCGTGTCATGGTGTCGCGGGGGTTGGCGTGGGCGTGTCGGTTCTAGAGGCGCTCTGTAGGCGATGCCAGCGGTGCATCGGGATGCCGCGGGCGACGCGGGGTCTGTCAGCGATCGATCATCTTCTGCGAGCTCTCGGAATAGCGCGCCCCGTGGGCCTCGATCCGCGCCGCGCCCTCCTCGATCCGGCGGAGGTCCTCGGCCGACAGCTCGACGTCGGCCGCGGCGACGTTCTCGTCGAGCCGGTGCGTCTTCGTCGTGCCAGGGATCGGGACGATCCACGTCTTCTGCGCCAGCAGCCACGCGAGGGCGATCTGGGCCGCCGTCGCGCCCTTCTCGTTGGCCATCCGCTCCAGGAGGTCGACGAAGGCGCGGTTCGCCTCGCGGTTCTCCTTCGATAGGCGGGGGACCGTGCCTCGGAAGTCGCCCTCCTCGAACTCGGTGTCCTCGTCGATCTTCCCGGTGAGGAACCCCTTGCCGAGCGGGCTGAACGGGACGAACCCGATGCCCAGTTCTTCGAGCGTCGGGAGGATCTCGTCCTCCGGCTCGCGCCACCACAGGGAGTACTCGCTCTGGAGCGCGGTCACGGGCTGGACGGCGTGAGCCCGGCGGATCGTGTCGACACCGGCCTCGGAGAGACCGAAGTGGAGCACCTTACCCTCATCGATGAGGTCCCGGACCGTCCCCGCCACGTCCTCGATGGGCACCTCGGGGTCGACGCGGTGCTGGTACAGCAGGTCGATCCGATCGGTCCGCAGGCGGCCGAGCATCCCCTCGACGGCCGTTCGGATGTGCTCGGGCCGGCTGTCGAGGCCGCCGCGATTCTCGCCCGTCTCGGGGTCGATGTCGAACCCGAACTTCGTGGCGAGGACGACGTCGTCGCGGTGGGGCGCGAGGGCCTCGCCGACGACCTCCTCATTGAGGAAGGGGCCGTAGACCTCGGCCGTGTCGAAGAGGGTGACGCCGAGGTCGACGGCGTGGCGGATGACGGCGACGGCCTCGGCACGGTCGGTCGTGGTGCCGTAGCCGAAGCTGAGGCCCATCGCGCCGTAGCCGAGGGCGGAGACGGTGAGGTCTTGTCCTAATGTGCGGGTATCCATGAGACCGGTGATCGTGAGAGTTAGAAGGGCGAGAGTGGCGCGCTTTCAGAGGGAGGTGGGGTGCGTGGGGGATTGGCGAGAACGCGTCACCGCAGGAAGCCGATATCCCGGAGCCAGCGCTGGACCTGCTCGTCGGCCTCCCGCCTCCGCTCCCCCTCCATCACGAACAGGACGCCGTCCCGCTCGATGCCGCCGGTGATCGAGAGGCCGTCGAGGACCCGGCTGTCGGGGGCCAACTCGCGCACCGTCCGGAAGCCGCTGCCCACGCCGTATCCGGCGTTCGTGTTGAACGGGACGACGGTCTTCCCGCTCAGGTCGTGCGCGTGGAGGAAGCTCTTCATGGGGGGCGGGAGCTGCATGCCCCACGTCGGGAAGCCCAGGAAGACCACGTCGAACGAGTCGAGGTCTATCCGGGTCGTCAGCGGAGGCAAGAACCCCGATTCGTTCTCCTCCTCAACCTGCCGAACGATCTCCTCGTAGTCCTCCGGGTACGGCGTCTCCAGCTCCAGCGACACGAGCTCGCCGCCGACGCGACTCTGGATGAGCCGGGCAACGGCCTCGGTGTTCCGCGTGCGTGTGAGGTAGACGATGACGATCCGCTCCTCGTCCGCAGCGGTGATCGAATCCGCGACGGGCGCTGCGACGGTGGAGGCTCGCGACACCTCCTCCCGGTCGGAGCAGCCGGCGAGCGCGAGGAACGCGGCTAACCAGAGGAACAGCGAAGGACCCGTTCGACACGGGCGAATCGGGAGTCTTCCGGTGCTCATGCGTTCCCCGTCGCCGTGGAAGGCGGAGAAGGTGGAGTCGGGGCCGAGGGTGCGCGTGTGCATGTCGGTTCGTGGGTCGTCGTGGCTCCGAGTCGTAGCGGGGGTCGTCAGTCCAGCCCCTTGCTCTGGAGCCACCCGGCCAGGTGGTCCGCGACGTCGCGGTTGTTGAGGTCCGACATCGGGAAGTGCGTGTTGCCCCGGATCCCGATCGACGGGAGCTCGACGAGGGTGACGTCGCCGCCGTGGCGGTTCACCGCGTCCTGCCAGAGCCGCGCCAGGGCGAGGTACGCGCGCCACTGGTCCTGCCCCGGATACGCGACCGGCTCCTCCGGGATGTTGCCGCCGTAGTAGACGACGATCGGGATCTCCGTGAGCCGCTCGAACTCCGCGAGCGGCACGGTCGTGGGCGTAGCCGCGCCGCCTACGTGCGGGATGGGATCGGGCGCCTCGCCCTCCGGAAAGACGAAGCCGCTGGCCGGCTCGAAGGACGCGATGGCGCGGACGTCCTCGTCCTCCATCGCCACGCGCCACCCCAGCCCGCCGCTCTGCGAGTGCGTGACGAGGACGCCCGGCCCGACCCTCTCGAACAGGGCCGACACGGCGTCCGTGTAGACCTCGGCGTCGTACGGGCCCGTGTTGGGCGTCATCTGCCGGAAGAACTGCTCGAGCGCTTCCGGGTCGCGCGAGAACTGCACGTTGGGGAAGAAGTCCGGCCAGATGCCGAGGCGGAAGATGCCGTACCAGAGCTGCTCGTCGGGCGTGGCCTCGATGGTCGCCGGTTCCGTGCTGCGCCCCGCCCGGCCGCGGCGCGGCTGGTCGATGAGGTAGACCGGGAAGCCGCGGCGCAGGAAGATCGTCTGGAAGCCCTCGCGCCCGTCGGGCGTGGTCTGCCACGTCTTCGCGGATTGCCCGTAGCCGTGCCAGAACACGAGCGGCAGCTCTCTGGCATCGGCCGGGACCTGGTAGAACACGTAGGCGTGGTCGCCGTGGAGCGTCTGCCCCGCAGGATCGACGCCGCTGGGGTCGTAGGCGCCCTGTTCGATCGGGTCGAACGTGCCGGGCGCGGTGACGACCGTGCCGCCGACGGCGAAGCTCCCCTGCTCCTGGAGGACGATGGGCTCGGACTCCCCGCCGTCGACTGCCGTTGTCGCGCAGCCCGGGGACAGGGCCGCGGATGCGATTAGCACGAGGAGGCGGGCGATCTTCATCTTCTTGTTCGTCATGGTCGTCTTGTGCTGTGGGGGTGCCCGTCGAGGAGCAGCGTCTGCCCTCTTGAAACGGACGGCTACTGCAAGAGTCGGGTGAACGAGAGCGAAGCGAGCTTCCAGCCGCCGTTCTCCCGCACGTACACCTCCGTCACCTCGAACGGGTTGGTGACCTCGTTGTCGCCGACGACGGCGTCGAGGCGGATCGTGTTGAGGACGATGGCCGTCTCGCCCGCGAACCGGACCGACGCCTCCTGGATCTCGGCGTGCTTGTAGTGGATCCCGCCGCTCCGGATGACCTCGAGCTCCCGCTCCGTCCCCCACGCCCCGCCCATGTGGACGAACACGGCTTCGTCGTGGAACAGGTCGGCCAGGGCGTCCACGTCGCGGTCGGCCATCCACAGCCACTTCTGCCGGGAGAGGTCGAGGAGCTCCTGCTCGTCGTACGCGTCGTCAGCCGCGGGCGTCGCTAGCTCGCGCTGCGGGGTGCACGACCACAGCGCGGTCGCCATCAGCACGCAGAGTCCGACCGATGATGCTCTCATGGGGAGGTTCATAGGTCCGGCTGCGATGAGCGGAAATTCGTTCGGAATGATCGACGGGCAGCGTACCGGCGCCGGGGATCAGGTTGTTGATCTAACCCGGAGCGGACGGGGACAGCCTCGCCGACGGCACTTAGTCCTTCGGCGGCGCCTCGACGCCCGTTGCTGCCAGCACGGCAGGCGGGAGGCGCTCACCTCGGATGGTGATCGCCGAGAGGTCGGCGTTGAGCTGCTGCAACTCGGCGGCGCTGAAGGAGACCGCCGCGGCGGCGACGTTGCCCTCCAGATGGGCCATGTTGGTCGTACCGGGAATGGGTACGATCCACGGCTTCTGAGCCGTCAACCACGCCAGTGCCAGCTGCGCCGGTGTCACGCCCTTGCGGCGCGCCCAGGTCTGGACCAGCCTGACGAGCTCCATGTTGGCGGGTAGCGCTTCGGGGGCGAAGCGCGGCACGTTAGAGCGGAAGTCGTCCTCGCTGAAGCACGTCCTCGCGCTGATGGCGTCAGTGAGGAAGCCCATCCCCAACGGGCTCCACGGGACGAAGCCGATGCCGAGCTCCTCGCAAAGCGGGAGGACCTGCGCTTCAGGACCGCGCCACAGCATCGAGTACTCGTTCTGGATCACGGCCACCGGATGCTCGGCATGAGCGCGGCGAACCGTCTGCAGACCGGGCTCTGACAAGCCGTAATGACGGACCTTCCCTTGCGCTACCAGGTCTTTCACCGTCCCGGCCACGTCTTCGATGGGTACCTCGGGGTCGACGCGGTGCTGGTAGAGGAGATCGATCCGGTCGGTCTGGAGCCGGCGGAGCATCCCCTCGACCACCTGCCGGATGTGTTCGGGCCGACTGTTCGTTCCGCCGCGCCGCTCGCCCGTCTCGGGGTCGATGTCGAAGCCGAACTTGGTGCAGAGGACGACCTGGTCGCGGATCCCTTGCAGCGCTTCGCCGACGAGTTCCTCCGACATGAACGGGCCGTAGGCCTCGGCGGTGTCGATCAGCGTGACGCCGAGGTCCACAGCGCGCCGGATGAGCGCGATGCCGGCGCTTCGGTCGGTGCTGCTGGCGTACAAGTCGTTCACCCTTTCAGGGCTGCTGCCCGGATGCCACTGAACGCCGAGACCGATGGGGAAGACCTCGAACGGGCCGAGTCGCCGCCGATCTGGGTCGGAGCCCGCGCGGGGCGGTGGGGTGGCCTCCGCATGGGCGGTCGCCGTCTGGGCCAGCGCGGGCGCGCCGGCGCCGAGTGCCAGGATCGGGGCGGCGGCGCCGAGCCGGGTGAGGAATGCGCGGCGGGGGAGGCCGGTCGGAGTACGGTCGTTATCCATGACGGTTGTTGGGCTAAAGGGAAGGGAGAGGCAAGCCGCTCGAGCCGGACTCACGCCTCGGGGATCGGTCTGCCGTAGGCCTCGAGGGTGACGCTGTCGGGCTCTGGGCCGCCGCGTTCCCCGGTGCCGAGCGCGTCGATCGCGGCGAGCTCCTCGCTGGAGAGGTCGAAGTCGAAGACGTCGAAGTTCTCGGCGATGCGGGTGGGCTTGGTCGACTTCGGGATCGCGGAGCGGCCCTGCTGGAGGTGCCACCGGATCATCACCTGCGCGGCCGACTTCCCGTACCGCTCGCCGATCTCGTTCAGCGTCGGGTCCTCGAACGTGCTCCGCTCGGCGTCGCCGTAGGAGGTGATCCCGCCGATGGGCGACCACGCCTGCGTGAGGATGCCGTGCTCGGCGTGCAGCGCTTGGAGCTCGGTCTGCTGGAAGTAGGGGTGGACCTCGATCTGGTTCACGGCGGGGACGACCGACGCCTCGGCCAGCAGGCGGTCGAGGTGCTCGGGCATGAAGTTGCTCACGCCGATGGCCCGGACCTGGCCGCCTGCAAGGAGCGACTCGAGCGCCCGGTAGGCGTCGAGGGTCCGGTCGAAAGCCGAGGGCAGCGGCTGGTGGAGGATCAGCAAGTCGAGCCGGTCGACGCCCAGCTTGCCGGCGCTCTTGTCGAAGGCGTGGAGCGTCTCGTCGTAGCCGTAGTCGGAGATCCAGACCTTCGTCTCGATGAACACCTCGTCGCGGGCGACGCCGGAGCGGCGGATGCCCTCGCCGACCTCCCGCTCGTTGCCGTAGGCGGCGGCGGTGTCGATGAGGCGGTAGCCGCTCGCGAGGGCGGCTTGGACGGCGCCGTCGGTGTCCTCCGGGCTGCTCTGGAAGACGCCGAGGCCGAGGGCCGGCATCTCGACGCCGTTGTTGAGGGTGGGGGTGGGGTTGGGGGTAGGCATGGAAACGGGGGTTGGAGGAGGGATGTGGGCGGACGGCGTTGGCGGCCGGTACGCCGGGGAGTTAGAGCCGCTGGCGGGTGGGGCGGAAGAGGATCTCGTTGACGTCGACCTCCTCCGGCTGACTGATGGCGAAGGCCACGCAGCGGGCGAAGCTCTCGGCCGGGATCGCGTGCGCCTCGTAGTAGGCGGCGATCCCCTCGGCCACGCCCTCCGCCTTCACCGACGACGGGAGCTCGGTGTCGACGGCGCCGGGCGAGATGATCGTCGAGCGGAGCCCGTAGTCCTTCACCTCCTGCCGGAACGCTTCCGAGATCACGCGGACGGCGTACTTCGTGGCAGAGTAGACCGCGCCGCCGGGGCCGATCGTATGGCCGGCGACGGAGGAGACGTTGATGACGTGGCCGCTCTTCTGCTCCTTCATGTGGGGGAGCGCGGCGGCGATGCCGTAGAGCACGCCCTTGACGTTGACGTCGATGGCGCGGTCCCACTCGTCGACGCGGAGCATTTCGAGCGGGGAGAGCGGCATAATGCCGGCGTTGTTGATCAGGACGTCGATGCGTCCGAACCGGTCGACGGCGGCGTCGACGAGGGCCTGCACCTGGTCGCGGTCGGTGACGTCGGTGGTGACGGCGAGGGCCTCGGCGCCGGACTCGGTCAGCTCGTTCGCGAGGGCTTCGATCCGGTCGGTGCGACGGGCGCCGAGCACGAGGCGGGCGCCCCGGGCCGCGAGGTGGCGGGCGGCGGCCTCGCCGAGCCCGCTGCTCGCGCCGGTGATGACGATGACTTTCCCTTCGATGTGGTCGCTCATGGGGTAGGCGTGCGGGGTGGCTGCGGTTGAGACGAGGGGGCGACGGAGTACGAGGCGCCTTCGCTCATCGGATGAAACTCCGGGCCCGTCGAGGACGAGGGGATCCCTCACCGTTCGAACCCCAGTCTAGGGAACACGTTCAGCTATACTGTAGCACGATCCTCCGATATCATTGAACGATCCTCCGAAGGGGCGTATCTAGCGACACCCATCACGTATCCTCCGCTCCCCGACACCCATCCCATTCCCAGACGTTGGTCTCCTCCCTCCCATGGACGTCATCCGCCCCCCTGCCTCGGACCGATCTCCCGCCTCGGGCCGCCCTACTACCGATCGGGACGCGCCTAGCCGCGACACCACCCGTGCCCGCGCCGACCGCGCCGAGCTGGCGGAGCGGATCGTGCGGATGCTCCCCGAGGACGGTCGAGCCGAGCCGGTCCCCGGCCTCTTCGTCGTCCGGGCGTCCCGGCCGTCGGCCCCGTTCTACGGGGTCTTCCGGCCGTGCTTCTGCGTGATCGCCCAGGGAGGCAAGGCGCTCCAGCTCGGCGAGGGGCGGTACTACTACGACCCGTTTCACTACCTCCTCGTCTCGGCCGAGCTCCCCATCGTGGGCCGCGTCGTCGAGGCGTCGGAGGAGGAGCCGTACCTCGGCCTCCGGCTCGACCTCGACCCTGCCGTCGTGAGCCAGGTGATGGTGGAGGCCGGCGGCGTGCGCCCGTCCGGCGGCGCGGAGCGGCGGGCGCTCGACGTCAGCCCGCTCGACGCCGATCTCCTCGACGCCGTGCTCCGCCTCGTCCGCGCCGCCGGGTCCCCGCGTGAGGCGGCCGTCCTCGCCCCGCTCGTCGTCCGCGAGATCGTCTACCGCCTCCTCGTGGGGGACCAGGGCGACCGGCTCCGCCACATCGCCGTGCTCGGCGGTCAGAGCCACCGGATGACCGAGGCCATCCGCCGGCTCCACGCCGAGTTCGACCGGACGGTCCGGATGGAGGAGCTCGCGTCGGAGCTCGGGATGAGCGCCTCGACGTTCTACCAGCGGTTCAAGGACCTCACCGGCATGACACCGCTCCAGTTCCAGAAGGAGGTCCGGCTCCAGGAGGCGCGGCGGCTCCTCCTCGAAGGCGACCTCGACGCGGCGACGGCGGGGTACCGCGTGGGATACAACGACCCCTCCCACTTCAGCCGGGACTACAAGCGGCTCTTCGGGGACCCGCCGATCCAGGACGTGGAGCAGTTGCGGAAGGCGACGACGGGCGCCGTGCCTACCGAGTGACGGGGCTGGATGGCCAGCGTCGTGCTGAGCGACACGGTCTGCCCCCACCCAAGATCTTGAGGGAACCTCCGGAAAGGCTCCTTGCCGTGGGTATCCTGGCGCTAGTGACTACGTCCGCCAATTCGCCAACGGCATCGGGCCGCTTCCGAGGCCCCTTCAGAACGGGTCCGGCCACGTTCGCAAGGACGGCCACGTGTGCCAGGAACAGCCCCACCGCTTCTACGTGAGTAGGGGTCCCTTCTCCGAAGCCCGTCTCAGCTAACACATCCTCAGAGGAACGCCTCATGGCTCAGGTCAAGCTCGCCGTCGTCTACTACAGCACCTACGGCACCAACCACCGGATGGCCGAGGTGGCCGCCGAGGCCGCCCGCGAGGCCGGCGCCGAGGTCCGCCTCCTCAAGGTCCGCGAGACGGCGCCCCAGGAGGTCGTCGACGCGCAGGACGCGTGGAAGGCGCAGCAGGAGGCGACCTCCGACGTCCCCACCGCCACGCCCGACGACATGGTATGGGCCGACGCCTACCTCCTCAGCGCCCCGACGCGCTACGGCGGAGCCGCCAGCCAGATGCGCTCGTTCATCGACACGCTCGGGCCGGTCTGGCAGGAGGGGAAGCTGGCGAACAAGGCGTTCACGGCGATGACGAGCGCGCAGAACCCCCACGGCGGGCAGGAGACCACGCTGCAGACGCTCTACATCACGGCGATGCACTGGGGGTGCGTCCTCGTCCCGCCCGGTTACACCGACCAGGCCGTCTTCGCCTCCGGCGGCAACCCCTACGGCGTCAGCGTGACGGCCACGGGCGAACCGTTGAGCGACGATGTCAAGGCGTCGATCCGGCACCAAGCGCAGCGCGTCGTCCGCTTCGCCACCCGACTCCAGGAGTAGCATCCGCCTCGGAGGGACCACCGCCTAACCTCGCCCCGGCGTCAAGCGGGTGCGGCGGACGTGGCCTACGGGACGTCCCCTTCCGGCGGCACCGGGCGGGGGAGCCGGAGGCCCCGCCACATCGCGAGCAGGCGGAGCCCCGTCGTTACGGCGGCCGCCGCCGCGAGCCCGATCCCCGCGCCGACGCCGAGCGCCTCGGCACCCGCGTACACCCCGCCCCCGACGAGGGCCGCCGTCGCGTAGAGGTCGTGGCGGAGGACCGACGGCACCTCGCGCACGAGGACATCGCGGATCACGCCCCCGCCCGTGGCCGTGAGCCCGGCCATGAGGACGACGCCGATCGGGCCGAGCCCGTACGCCGCCCCCTTCGAAGCGCCCATGGCCGCGAACACGCCGAGGCCGACGGCGTCGGCGAACTGGACGGCCGGGCGGAGCCGGGTGAGGGCCGTCGCAGCCCCCGCGGCGAGCGCGCCGCCGGCGAGGCAAACCACGAGGTACCGCTCGTCGACGAGGGCGGCCGGAGGCGTGGCCCCGAGCACCACGTCGCGGACGAGCCCGCCCCCGACGCCCGTCGCCACGGCGAGGACCAGGACGCCGAGGAGGTCGAGCCGGTGCTGGACGCCACGGAGCGCGCCCGCCGCGGCGAACACGAACGTGCCGGCGAAGTCGAGGGCGGTGAGCATGGGGGTAGCGGGTTGCGAAGGGGGACGACGGGGCCGGTGTAGGCCCGCCGTACGTTGTCGCTCAGGTGGCACACGCGCCGTCTGCGCAGCCGTCAGCGCCCGTCGCTTCAGCGGACGGTACGGGACCCTCACGCCGCTCGGCCCACGCCTCCTCCAGCACCTGGAGGAACGCCGAGGCGGGCTGCGCGCCCTGGACGGCGAACCGGCCGTCGAAGACGAACGTAGGGACGGCGCGGATGCCGAGGCGCTGCGCTTCGGCGATCTCGGCGCGCACCTCGTCTTCGCCGTCGCCCACCCCGAGGTAGACGAGGGCGTCGTCGCGGTCGAGCCCGACGGCCTCGGCGAGGTCGGCCAGCACGGTGTGGTCGGCGACGTTGAGGCCGCGCGTGAAGTGCGCCTCGAAGAGCTTGTCGGCGAGGGCGCGTTGCACGTCCGGCCCGCCCCGCTCCAGCGCGAAGCGGAGCAGCCGGTGCGCCGTGAGGGTGTTGACGGCGAGGGCGTCGTCGAAGCGGAGATCGAGGCCGTCCTCCCGGGCCGTCGCCGCCGTTTGGCGGAGCGTGGCGTCGAGGCGGGGGCCGAACTTCTTCCGCAGCGACTCCGTCAGCGGGCGCGGCGTCTCCGGCAGCGTCGGGTCGAGCTGGTAGGAGCGGAAGACGACCTCGACATCTTCAGTGTGGGGGAAGGCGGCGAGGGCGCGGGCGAACCGACGCTCGCCGACGTAGCACCAGGGGCAGGCGACGTCGGAGTAGATCTCTACGGTCATGGTAACAGGGGCGTCGGAAGTCAGTCGGTGGTGGCGAGGCGGAGCACGGTGCCCCACGGGTCGGCGACGCGGCCCACGGGATCGATGGGATGCCCTGCGGCGGTGAGGCTCTCGGCGGCCGCCGCGACGTCGTCGTCGGTCGGGAGGACGAGCGTCCAGTCGAGCAGCCGCACGTCGTCGTTCCCGGCCTGCGGCGCGCCTGCGGCCCACGTGTTCGTGCCCAGATGGTGGTGGTAGCCGCCGGCGGAGAGGAAGAGGGCGCCGGGGTAGCCCCAGACGACCTGGTCGAGGCCGAGCGCCTCGTGGTAGAACGCGGCGGCGCGGTTGAGGTCGCCCACGTGGAGGTGGACGTGTCCGACGACCGTGCCGGTCGGTGCGCCGTCCCACGGCGCTTCGCCGCCGGCCCGAAGGAGATCCTGCACGTCGAGCGGCTCCGTCGCCATGGCGATCTCTTGGCCCCAGCGCTCCCACGCGCTGCGGGGGCGGTCGGCGTAAACCTCGATCCCGAGACCGTCGGGGTCGGAGAGGTAGACGGCCTCACTCACGAGGTGGTCCGACATCCCGGGCCGGACGCCCCCCTTAGCGAGGTGCCGCAGGAAGCGGGCGAGGGAGGCCCGACCGGGGAGGAGGAGGGCGACGTGGAACAGGCCGAGGCGCCCGCGCCGGGACACGGGCCGCGCCCCGGGGCGCTCGACGAGCTCGATGAGGGGGCGATCGGCGCCGAGGGTGGCGGTGGCCCCGGAGCGGTCGAGCACACGAAGGCCGAGCACGCCCTCGTAGAAGGCGAGCGAGCGGTCGAGGTCGGTGACTTGGAGGCGGACGCGGCCGGGCCGCGTCGCCGCCGGAAGCCGGTAACCGGGTGGGGCGATGCCGGTGTCGGGGCGGGCGTCAGAAACGGGGTAGGCCATGGCATTCGGGGGGCGGTTCTGGAGGTCGGCCTCAGCCCGGGAGGTCGTCGGCGACGGCGTCGGCGAGCGGGGTGGTCGGGCGGCCGATGATCCGGCGGAGGTCGCCGCTCTCGACGCGGAGGGCGCCCTGCGCGATGGCCTCGTCGAAGTCCCGCAGGAGGGCGGCTACGTCGTCGGGCAGTCCGAAGCCGACGAGCGCCCGCTCGTACTCCTCGGGGGGCACGTCGCGGTAGACCACCTCGGTGCCGCTCTGGCGCGTGATCTCCTCGGCCATTTCGGACATCGTGAAGGCGTCGTCGCCGCCGAGCTCGTAGACGGCGCCCTCGTGGCCGTCGGACGTGAGTACGACGGCGGCGGCCTCCGCGTAGTCGTCCCGGGTGGCGGCGCTCACGCGGCCCTCGCCGGCGCTGCCGAGGATGGCCCCCTGCTGGAGCGTCTGCGCGAGCGTGCCCGTGTAGTTCTCCGTGTACCACCCGTTGCGGAGGAGGGCGAACGGGAGCCCGGACGCGCGGATCGCCGCCTCCGTCTCGCGGTGCTCGGCGGCGAGCATCAACGGGCTCGTGTCGGCGTGGGCGACGCTGGTGTAGACGAGGAGGCCTACCCCGGCGCCCTTCGCGGCCTCGATGACGTTCCGGTGCTGCGCTGTGCGCTTGCCGACGTCGGAGGCGGAGATGAGGAGGAGGCGGTCCACGCCGTCGAAGGCGGGGCCGAGCGTCTCGGGCCGGGTGTAGTCGGCCTCGCGGACGACGACGCCCCGCGCGGCGAGGTCGGCGGCCTTCTCGGGGCTCCGCACGGCGGCGATGATCCCGGAGGGCTCGGCGCCCCGGCGGATGAGGTGGTCGATGACGAGGCGGCCTAGGCGGCCGGTGGCTCCGGTGATGGCGATCATGGCGGTGGGGGTCTGGTACTGAGGTAACGTGCTGGAAGGCGGTGGGAACCGAGGATACAGGGCCGGGAGCGGGAAGGCCCCCGGCCCCACGCATCACCTCAGGACTGAGTCACGGCCTCGACGTCGAGGACGAGCTGGACTTGGTTGCCGACGGCGGGGATCCCGCCCGGCAGCTCGCTGCCCCAGTCGATCCCGAAGTCGCGGCGGTCGATCGTCGTCGTGGCGTGGAAGCCGACGCGCTGGCCGTTCTCGATCGGGATCGGCCCGGCGGCCTCCACGTCGAAGACGACCTCCTCCGTGGTGCCCTTGATCGTGAGGTCACCGATGAGCCGGAAGCCGTTCTGCCCCGTCGGCTGTACGCCCGTCGTCGTGAACGTCATCGTCGGGTACGTCTCGGCCTCGAAGAAGTCGGCCGAGCGGAGGTGGTCATCGCGCTGCTGGACGTCGGTGTCGATGCTGTTCGTCTGCACGCTCACGTCGGCCCGCGTGGCGGCGACGTCGTTGGGGTCGTAGGTGATCGTCCCGGTGAACTCGTCGAACTCGCCCTCGACGAAGGCGATGCCCATGTGGCGGATGCGGAAGCCGACCGTGGTGTGGGCCGGGTCGATCTGGTAGGTCGCCGCCGTAGCAGTTGCGGCTGTAGCGGTCACGGCCGCAGTCGGGGCCGGTTCAGGCGTCGTGGCAACCGGGGTCGTCTGCGCGAGGGGGAGCAGGCCGACGATGAAGGCGAGGAGGAGGGTTTTCATGGCGCGTGGGGTCGTTGGTGGTCAGGGTTGGGGAGGTAGGGTGACGGCATCAGCGCGTGCGACGGCGGCCGTCGAGGCTCCACGCACCGGGGCCGGCGGCGGCGAGGAAGGCGAAGACGAGCGCGTAGAGGAGCGCGAGCTCCCCGCCGTTCTGGACGGGGAAGACCGCCTGGAAGGCGTGGGCGATGGAGTAGGCGGCGACCATCAGCGCCGTGAGCACGGCGGCGACGGGCCGCGTGAAGAGCCCAAGGACGACGAGCGCGCCGCCGAAGAACTCGAGCACGCCGGCCAGCCCGAACTGCGAGAGGAGCTCGACCGTGGCGCCGTTGCCGTCGACGCCGCCGAGGAAGCCGAAGAGCTTCTGCGCGCCGTGCTGCATGAAGAGGAGCCCGGCGCCGATGCGGAGCACGGCGTGGGCGACGGGAGCGAACGTGGGGACGGCGAGCGCGGAGAGACGCGAGGGGGCCGTCGCTGTGGCGGTGGTGGTAGGCATAGGAGGTTGGGGTCTTTATGTGGTGTGACGAATAGTGTTTACAACACGCAATTGAGCAAAGAGGGATGCGCTGTGAGCTTCGAGACTCACTCCCTCTGGCGAGCATCAGCGAGGACGTCGATGAGGACGCGGAGGCGGTCTGCACCGAGGTGGCCGAGCTGGCGGCGGTGCAGCGCTTCGAGCACCCCGTCGAGCTCGCCGAGGAGGTCGAGCCCCTGCGGCGTGATCCGCGCCCTCACCTGCCGCCGGTCCTCGGAGTCCCGCGCGCGGTCGACGAGTCCGCCCGCTTCGAGACGGTCGAGGAGCCGCGTCACGTCGGGGACCGGGGTCACGAGGCGGTCGCCCACCTCGTAGCGGCAGAGGCCGGAGTCGCCAGCCCCGCGGAGGATGCGGAGGACGTTGTACTGCGTCGGCGTGAGCCCGTGCGGCTTGAGGGCGTCGGCGATCTCAGCGTCGAGGATGGCCGCCGTACGGGCGACGTTGAGGGCGGCCTCGGCCTCAGGGCTCGCGAACGGCTTCGACTGGCGGATCTCGCGTTGGAGGGCTGTGCTCATGGGGTTGTGTGTTCATAACACGTGTTATGAACACGTAATGCGCCCCCCGGTTCCAGTGTGAACTGGGTCTCGTGTGGGCTCCGCGTGAAGAGGACCACGGGCGAAGAACAAATTATCCAAAGCGACGATGACCCCTCAAGTAGCAAACGAAGAGTGACCGCGCCTAGCGCTAATCCGTGACGTGGCTAGCTATCACGCCGCGGCGGTATTGGCTTGGGGTCATTCCCACACGCTCACGGAACGTCTTGGCGAAGTGGCTCGCGTTGCGGAGACCAACGCGGCGGGCGATCTCGCCCACATGGAGCTCACTGTGCCTCAGAAGCCGCTGAGCTTGCTCGACGCGGCACCGCGTGACGTACTCCAGCGGCGTTTCTCCGAGCGTCCGCTTGAATTCTCGCGCGAAGTGCGCCTCACTGAGGTGAGCTCGCTGTGCGATGTGGGCCACTTTGATGGGCTCGCTGAGATGAGCGCGGACGTAGTCGAATACGTCACGCAGCCGGGCGCGAGGGATGCCGCCGCGCCACTCCTCCTCGTTTATCCCCTCGCTGGTTCCGAATACGATGAGCCTGTAGATCTTCGCGGCTAGCTCCTTCGCCGTCGGGGCAGCGAGCATGTCGTCGCGGCCGAGACGATAGGCTGCAAAGGCAGGTGGCCCGCCCCCAGCCTGGACCTTCAAGCAGACCAGAGGTCGAGGCCCGTCGGAGGGTTCCGCGTCGCCGACTTCCCGTTCGAATTCGGTGAGAGCGCGCTCCACAACCTCCCGCTCCGCTTCGGACCAGTCACCGGCGAAGTGGATGTAGCCATCGGTTTCCATAGCGATGCGAGGGACATGAGCGTGCCGAGGTGCATCCAAGCTTCCGACCGTCATATGTGCTAACCATAGGGCGCGTTAACTGTTTCTTCACGATAGTGCAGTAAGCCGTCGCCACTCTTGATCGGCGGTAACGGCCGGGTCGCTCCTGGCGGAGCGAAGAGCGACCCGGCCTCTCAATGAGGTGAGCGCTCGCCCAGTAGTCCATCCACGAACGCCTTGCCGCCATGTCTGTCCAACCAACAGCACGGAGCCTCGCACTCGAAGCCGTAGCCGAGGAACTTGCCCGTTCTCTCCTTCCCGAGAACCCCTTCCCCACCAGCATCACCTCCTGCAACTCGGCCGTCGTCGGGCGATTCGGCGAGTGGGTCGAGGCGCAGCGGGCGAGGGTCGAGGCCGATCTAGGACAGTTACGAGGCCGCGACGAGTCTCCCGAGGCGTGGGAGTTGAGCGCACTCGCCGGTGCCGTCCGCGAGTGGCGGGTCTTCGCCGCCTTTCACCGGCTCCACGAGGAGCGTTGGTGCCCCGCCCTCCTCTTCCGTCTCGCGACGAAGACCGACCTCCTCGTCCTCTGCGATCCCTCTGCGGACTCGTCACCGTCGGGGTTCGGGGAGCGGGAGAAGCGTGTGCTCGCCAAGCGCGGCATCGACCACCGCCTCAAGTGGATAGCGGCTCGGCAGCTGGTGGCAGCGATGGGGCTGCTGGAGGCAGCAGTGCCCGATCCAGAGGGTGCCGAACCGCAAGAGTATGACGGAGCAACTCCCGCCGTGGACGTCGCCGGCGATGGTGCTCTTGGGGCTGCGGAGGTCGCCGTCGTGGTGGCCGCCGACGTGCGGGCTGAGGAGGCTGCTACTGAAGAGCCGCCCGCTGCGGAGTCCGTCCCCGAGGCGGAGCCGTCGAGTGAAGAGACCCCACCCGAACGCGCGTCGGGCGAGACGCTCCCGCCACTCCGTCTGAACCGCGTCTGGTCAGCGCTCCCGACCTACACGAAGAAGCAGCTCGAAGCGGTGCACGAACGGTCCGGAGTCGGGCTGTGGAGCCAGTTCGGGGAACGCTTCTACTCCTCGATGAGGAAGGCGGAGATGCTGGAGTTCGTCCAGCGCGTTGTGCGGCATCACGCCTGCCTCGACGCGGCGCAGCACCTCACGGACTGCCAGCTCGACGAACTCCACGACTGGATGCGGTTCAACCTGACCGAGCGCTACCAGCGGGACGAAGACCTCCGCATCGCCGCACGACTGTTCGGAGACTTCCTGGCTGGTGCCGCACTCAGCCGCGACGGGCACGGGCTCTCGCCGGAGGCCTGGAATCGGTATCGCAAGGCCGAGATCAGGCGGATCGCGGCCTTCTGCTACCACCGCTTCTACGAGGCAGCGTCCACAGAAGGAGCACGCCCGGAGACGGCGGAGGTGGCGCTCGATTGACCGACTCTCGAGTGCGCCGAGGGCGACCCCGGTCTTCCTCGGTGCGTTCTATCCCTCTCCGTGCGCCTGGCTGCGGGCACTTCGCCTGCGGCCGGGCCGGTGAGAGCGGCGGCCTCGGTGGCTTTGGTGCGTGCTCGCGCACGGGTGGGAGTTGAGAGCCCCGCCCGCCATCGGGGTCGCCGCATTTCCGTGCGCTGGGGAGAATCGACAGAAGCGAGCCTGTGGCCGCTTCCGGCTGGTCGGCCCGGTGAGGCTGCTCTGTGGACTCGGGAAGTCCGTCCGCTGCCTCATCGGAGGGACCCTCGGGGAGCGGCCCTCGGGTCCACCCCCCAACAGGGCTGGCTGGCAGCGGGAAGGGAAAATTAGGCGACGGCCGGACAGCGTCAAGGTCGTTCGGCCCCGTGCTCGCGCTGCGCCACTTAAGCGGGCGCTGTAAGCGCCTGAGCGCCTAAGTGCCGGTCGCTCCGCGCGGGGGCGCTCCACCTTGACTCAACCGGACGAGCGGGAGCAGGTCGCTTTGCGCGGCCCGCTCTGTCGGCTTCGCCTCTTCCACTCGTCCTGTCCGTCCTTACGCCTGCCAGCGGGGTGGCCGCTGGCCAGCGCAAACATGCCTGGCCCTCCGGCTCGGCTGCGAATGCAGCCGTCGCTCTCATCTCATCACCAGCACGGAGGTCCACCATGACCAACCCCCGCACCACGTATCGCTCTACTCCTGGCGGCGCACAGCGCCCGCACTACGCTCAGGCCCGCACCTGGTACCGCTACGCGAAGCGGCTCCGAAGCGCGGCAGCGCGGAGCACATGCCCATCCTTCAACCCGCACCTCCTCAAGGAGGAGGCCCTCGCGCAAAGCCTCCGGCTTCGCACGCGCGGGTTGGTCGTTCCTACAGCGCTTGAGCTCACGCCCGAGGCCGAGAGTGGGCTCCGACGGCTGGAGCACTGGACGGGGCAGCAGGGCGCACGTTTCCCCGAGCTGGTCGCTCGCATCGCCGTCACCGATCCCGACGATCCCACGGCGGACGAGGTCCACCTCTTCCTCGAAGAGCACGACCGCACGAGCTCCCGAGGCCGCAAGAGCTTCGTCGGACGCCTCCCGGCAGCGCACGCGCTCTGGGTGGTCCCGCTCCTCCGGCTCGAAACCGACGCCTACGGGACCGGCCCGGTCCTCCGGTTCTACGTCACCGGCAACACCGTCCGGCTGACGCGGCCGGGCCTCGACGCTGAAGCCTCCGGGGTCCAGGTCGCCATCGCTGAGGCGCACGAGGCTGCGCGGGCCTGGATCGACTGGGCCGACGACCGGCGCACGTGGGCTGACGCGCACGCCGTAGCCGAGGCGAGCCCCTACGCCTACCGGGCCTCCTACCTCGACGGGCTGCTCTACGGCACGGACCACTTCGGCCCGAGCACCTACGAGCTGAACGGTCACGAGAGCGAGGAGGCTGACGAGACAGGCTGGTAGCAGGAGCTCCCGCTCCACGGCCGCCGGGTGGCGCGCCCCTCTCAGTGAGGCGCGTCGCCCGGCTCGCCTTGAGGCTTCGGCCTCTTTGCTCTCATCATCACCAGTATGGAGGTGCAACACCATGCACGACATCTTTGGAAACCGCTTCTACAGCCGCCAGAAGGCAGCATGGCATCGCCTCGGCGAGACGTTCGACCTCGACGACGAGGTGTCCGTCGTCGACGCCGTGGGCAAGACCGCCGTCGGCATCGAGATCGACGCCGCGCCGCTGAAGTACGTCTACGAGGGGGAGGCTTATCAAACCGACCAGAGCGCCATCATTCGCAAGCCGACGCCTGACGACCCCGAGCCGCGCGTGTTCGGTATCGCGTCCGAGAACTGGACCGTCGCGCAGTACCTCGACTACGCGACGGCGCTCGACCCGCTCTCCGAGACGTTCCCCGTCGAGACCTGCGGCGTGCTCAAGGGCGGCGAGACCCTCTTCCTCGCGCTCCGCGGCGACGCCTTCGCAGTCCAGAGCGTGGACGAGATCGAGAACTACTTCGTCTGCGTGCTGAGCCAGGTGCCGGGGAAAGGCCACCGCGTCCTCTTCACGCCCCGCCGCGTCGTCTGCCAGAACACCCTCTCGCTCGGCATCCGCCAGGCGACGATCAACCTCCGCATCCCGCACACGGGCGACCCGACGGGGACCGTGGCCTTCGCCGCACAGCTCGTGACCGAGATGACGCGAGCGACGGAAAAGGTGCAGGCCTACTTCGAGGCGATGGCGAAAACGCCCGTGGGCGAGGAGGGGCTGGATCGGATTCTGAAGGAGGCCTTCCCCGACCCCGCGATGCCGACGAAGGTCCGCCTCTTCCAGAGCCTCACGCCGCAGCAGCTCGGGGTCATGAAGAACAGCACGACGGGTAGCCGTCGTCTCAACCAGGCGATCATGGACGCCGAGGCCGCGATGGAGTCGTGGATGACCTCGACCGACCGCGTCCGGCAGATCCGCGACGGCGCGCGCGTGCTCTACTCGAAGTTCAACGACGAGCACCCGCAGTTCGCCCGGACCGTCTGGGCCGCCTACAACGCGGCGACGGAGACGAGCGACTGGCGCGAGGGCCGCGGCGACGTGGACCACTCCGTCGTCTTCGGCCCGAGGTCGCAGGAGAAGGTCCGCGCCTTTCGGGCGGCCATTGAGCTGGCGGTCGGCCTCAGCATGAACTGAGGGAACTGGGTGGGGAGGGCGCTTCGGCTGGAGTCGTGGCCGAAGCGCCCTCCCCTATTCATTTAACCACACGGTCCATGAAAGCGACCCCGAAGAACCTCCTCGTCCTGACCCGTCTCGAAGAGCGGATGCAGGAAGGCTGCGCGCGCGACCGCATCGGCGGCCACCCCGCCCTCACGGCCTACGACCTCTGGCCGGGCGAGCGCTACCACGCCGACCGCCTCGTCCGGCTCGGCTTCCTGAAGAAGACCCGGACGTGCACGCCGTGGTATGGCCGCCAGCCCGTCACGCTCTATTACGCGGACGGCGACTGCGAGGCGAACCCGTTCCCCGAGGGGCACCCTCTGCGGGGGATGCAGAACCGCCGGATGCAGGAGAAGCTGGCGAGCGGCGAGGCTGTAGACCTCTCCGGCTGCGCGCGCTCTGCGCACGGCGACTACCTCCTCGGGGAGGTGGACGCCCGCGACCTCGCTGCTGCGGCGACGGATCACGAGGTGCTGCTCCTCGCCGCGCGCTCGGGCACCCTCTTCGCCGAGGACAAGGACTACTGCAACGCGGCCACCGAGGCGTGGATCTGGTCCATCGGCGTCCACCGCGAGACGGGGCGGGTGTGGGCCTCGCACCGGGCGAGCAAGTACCGCAACCCCGCCTTTGTCTGCATCTGGCTTCGGTGATGGGAGGAGGAACCGTCATGCAGCAAGACCTCTTCACCGACGGCGTGGCCGAGGCGACAGCGGCACGCAGAACGAGGCACGCGACGAGCTCTCGGACGATGTCGCCGGCGACGTACCGCGAAGCCCTCTTCTCCGGTGTCCCGCTCTACACGACGCGGCTCGTGCGCGAGCGGGTGTTCACCTTCCCCGAGCGAGAGCAGGTGAGCTCACCTGCCGCCGCCGCGGCCGTGCTCCAGGACTACTTTGCCGACCGCGACCGCGAGGAGTTCGTCGTCTGTCTCCTCGACACGGCCAGCACCCTCGTCGGGCTGCACGTTGCCTCCGTGGGCGGGCTGGCAGCGAGCATCGTCGAGCCTAGGCAGGTGTTCAAGGCGGCCGTCCTCGCCAACGCCGCCTCCCTCCTCCTCGCCCACAACCACCCCTCGGGCAACCCCGAGCCGAGTCGGGAGGACGTCGAGATCACGAAGCGGCTCGTCGAGACGGGGCGGCTCATGGGCATTCCGGTCCACGACCACCTGATCATCACGGGTGACAGCTACACCAGTCTCGCTGAGCGAGGGCTGATGGGGTAAGGAGCGCTGAGGGGGTAGGGAGCGGAGCCTTGCGGAGGCCTCGGCGTTTCGGCTAAGCTTGAAGAGCAAGCAATGTTCTCGCTTAGCAAGAAGAAGTCCGCCGGCGCTCTCACAGCGGTGTTCCATCTACGGCTGAGGGGGTTACTCCCATCGCTGTTACTAACACGAATGGGAGCGTGGGTGCTGATCGCACGTCGAGTGCTCAGGTCGTGAGCCTCGGATCTACGGGGAAGGGCTGCGGTGCTCCGATCTCCAACTCCCCGAAGCGCGGGTGTGTCGGGTTCAGCAGCGCGTTCCGCTCGTGTGGGACGACGGCGCTCGGCACGACGAGCGCGACCGAGCGCCGGGCGTCGAACCATTCCGCCCCGAGCGCCTGCGTCGAGGCGGGGTAAGGCCACGCCTGCCAGTCCGCCGGGAGGTCGCCCACATCGAGCGACTCGATGAGATCGCCGAGCGCGTCCGGGACCGTCACGGGGATCGCCACGTAGTCGAACCGGAGGAGGTCGGCCCGCTCGACGTGGACGAGGGTTTCGAGGAGGGCGAGCGCGGCGCTCTCAGCGGCGTAGACCACCGGTGTCCCCTTCGGGTGCCATCGGCCAGCGTGGAGGGTGGAGCCGTAGCCGGAGAAAGGGCCGCGCGCCTCCCCCCTTCCAAGACGGCCGTACTTCGCCTTCGTGAGTCTCCAGAACGTTCTCGCCACGGCTCGTCAGGCAGCAGCGGAGAACTCGACGGCGAAGAGCATGTCCTCGACCTCCCGCACGCCCGGTGCGGTGTCGGCGCGCTCCAGGGGCGTCTCGCCGTCCAGGAGCCGCTTCGGCGTCGTGAGCCACTCGGCCGCCGCCTCAGCGTCCTCGAAGACGGCGAAGGCGAGTTCGGCCAGGCGCGCCGTGCGGAGGAGCCGGTCGGACTCGTCCGGCGAGAGGCGACCGGCCTGGCGGCGACGGGCGAGCGTGCGCGGGGCGATGCCGAGCGTGCCGGCGAGGACCGAGACGGAGCAGCCCAGGAACGCCTGGAGCTGGTCGAAGGCCTCGGCCGAGAGGCCGTCTCGGATGACCGAGACCGGGGCCTCGTCTAGGTCGAGGAGGCGTCTGCCGTCGAGACGGTCGAGCAGGACGTCGCGGAGGTCCGGGAGCGTCAAGGCTTCCATCGGAATGCTGTTGGGTTCGGTGATGGTACGGCCATTTGCACAACGGGTTTCGGCAAGTGGCACAACGATCTAAAGCGCGAAGTTGCCCGCGGGTCGCTCGGGCAGAATCCGGCAGGACGGCGGCACAGATGGCGGGATCGCGTCAGGCACCCGTTGGACGCGAAGCGCAAGGTCCAGTATCGTGCTTCCGGTTCTGGATAAGTGGATTCAGCAAGCAATGACGCCGCTAAGCGAAAAGGTCGAAGAGGGGTTTGGGCTAAGCGAGATCGCACCCGCCAGCGCGCCGACTGAGGCGGCCTCTGAAGGGGCTACCCGTGGCGGCCGGCGGGGCGGACGACCGAAGAAGCCCCCGTCGGAGCGTCGGCGGCACAAGTACCTCGTCAGCGCGAACGACGCCGAGCGTAAGGCCATCGAGTCCGCGGCAGAGGCGACGGGTCTCGCGCCGTCGGCGTACCTCCGCGAAGTCGGGGTCGGTGGGGGCTCCGGGGGCCGCATTGAGCGGCGCGCCGGCGAGGTGGTCTACCACCGCCTCAGCCGGATCGGCGTCCGCCTCCAGGCGCTCGCCCGGCGCGTGTCAGAGCAGGAGCAGGCGGAGGAGCTGGAAGCGCTCGTCCGCGAGGTCGTCGAACTGAGGTCGAAGCTGTAGACGCGGAGGCGAGGCGATGGTCGGAAAGGTCTCGACGGGGAGCAGCTTCAGCGGGCTGGCGCAGTACCTCACGAAGGACGAGGGGCGGGTCGCGTGGACCGAGCCGCGCTGGATGATCGGGACGGACCCGCAGGAGGTCGCCCGCGAGATGGAGGCGGCCACGCTCGTGGCGGACTCCCGCCTGGAGAAGCCGGTCTACCACGTCTCGATCTCGTTCAGCGAGACCGACCACCCGACGCGCGAGCAGATGCAGCAAGCGGCCGACCGCGTGCTCGGCGCGCTCGGCCTCTCGGAGCACCAGGCGCTCCTCGTCGCGCACGAGGACAAGGGCCACCCCCACCTCCACGTCATGGCCAACCGCGTCCACCCCGAGACGGGAAAGGCGGCGACGGTCTCGTTCGACTACCGCCGGGTCGAGTCGGTGCTCCGGGAGCTAGAGAAGGAGTGGGGCCTGACGCGGGTGCCGGGCCACCACGCCCGCGACGCCGGCGACCCGGCCCCCGACCGCACGCGGGGCCTCTCGACCGGCGAGGTCCGCCGCGCCCGCCGCACGGGCGAACTCCCCTTTTCCGAGCAGGTCCGCGAGAAGACGGGCGACGACCTGGTCCGTGCGCTCGACGGATCGAAGAACTGGAGCGAGCTGCGCGGGGCGCTCGCCCGCCACGGCTACGAAATCAAACCCACCCAAAGAGGCATGGCGATCACAGACGGCGAACGGTACACGAAGGCTTCGGCCGTGGACGAGCGGCTCAGCCGCCCCCGGCTGGAAGAGCGGTTTGGGGAGAAGCTGGAGGCCTCGAAGGGCGCTCCCCCCTCCCCTCCCCCCGAGCACTCCGGCCCGGACGTGCCGCGCGCGGCGCAGCTGGAAGCGCCGAAGCCGGAAGCGCCGAAGGTGGCCGCCGCGCCCGAGCCCTCCCGTGGGGTCTACGGCCAGGTCTTCGGACCCCCAGCGCTGTCGCCGACGCGCCAGGAGCGGAACGGCGTCGAACGTGCTCAGACGCCCACTCTGGAGGGCGAACGATCCGGTGCTCGGTCGTCGGAGGTCGCCCGCGCAGCCGTAGCCGCCGTGCGGATAATGGACGGGAACGGCGACGAGCGAGAGGTGCCGTTCAAAGCCACTGAGGTGGCCCTGCGGGCGGGGGTCGCCTTTGCGGGCTCGGGCGAGCGCAAGGAGCCAGGGGAGCGCCAGGAGCAGAAGCCGGAGCCCGGTGAACGTGTCCCGCCCCGCACCGACGCCGTCCCTCAGAGTGATCCGGCGCGGCGGCTCGTCGAGGACGTTCGGGCCTACGAGCGCGTGACGGACGTGGAGAGCCGGCTCGGGGCCGCCGTCCAGGCCCGGAGCGAGCTCGACGGCCAGCTCCGCACGGCGGGCCGACAGGTGCACGAAGCGGGACGGCTCTCCGACACGTTCGACCGCGCGCTGGCCGAGGCGTACCGCGACCCGGTGGCCGCCCGCAGCGCCTTCGAGGCGCTCGCTGCGCGCGAAACCCCGGAGACCTCCGCCAGCATCATGCGCCGGGAGCCGGAACGCTTCGGCCCCGTCGTGACCGAGGAGCGGACGAAGTGGCTCGGGCTCGCACGCGAGGTGGACTCGTCGAAGGGGTACGAGGCCGCGCGTGGGGCCGCCAACGTCGGTGAGCAGTACCTCCACACCCGTTCGGCGGCGGGCCTGCCCTTCGAGCGGCTGCGCGGGGCGCTCGAAGCCAAGGGGGCCGAGGTCCGGTCCCTCCGCCATGAGCTGGCCGGGCTCACGCAGGCGCACGGTCGCCCCGCCGACATCCTCCAGCGTATCGGAGTGCACGCACGGGCCATCGCGCCGGCGCAGGCCGAGAGCCTCGCCCGCGCATTGACGCCCAATCAGATCGCCGTGGTAGGGAAGGCGATGGACCTGGCGAAGCGGGGCATCGAGCGATGAGGCCCGGTGCGTAGCGAACCACGTGCTCAGTGCCGGCAGCGTCGTCACCTGTACGACGGGCGCGAGGCCGACGGTGTGGCCGAAGACGGTGAGCGTCGGCATGAGGTCGCTGTAGCCCCAGAGGTCGAGGGCCTGCGCCGCCCACTCCAGCCCCATGCTCGCCACGAATCCTACGCCGAGCAGCGTCGCCCACCCGAGTGTGTCGGGCGGCGCTACCCGGAGAGCGCCCACGAGCAGTACGGCTCCCAGCGCGACGCCGAGCACGATCACCACGTCGCCGAGGATGGCCCCCCACATCCACGCCGTCGCGCGCCAGAAGCCCCAGTCCCACATGTCGTAGAGGAGCGTGCATTGCCCGAACTCCCAGAGTACGTTGAGCACGAAGCCCCAGAGGGCGATCCGCTTCAGCGGGAGCGAGGAGTAACCACGGAGCATCACGCTGGGTGATGGGGCGAGCCAGCCGCGACGTACGCTGCGCCGAGGTAGAACGCCTCGTCGGTGTCGAGGGAGAAATGCTGTTGCATCAGGGGGCGGAGGTCGCGCGGCCATCGTCCACGTCTCGCCGAGGGGAGCCGTGAGGGCGAAGGCCGCCCGGCGAATTGGCCGGGGCCAAGACTCCGGAATGGGAAGTCGACGAGGGAGTAGAGGGCGAGCGCGCCGTCGTACCGACCAGCGACGCGGTCGTAGACGCGGCGGACGCGCTCGCCACAGCTCTCCTCTCCGGATGTGCGATCAGAGTCAAGCACGGTTCAGGGCTGGACCATGATCGAGCCAGCCTGCGAGGCCGAGGTCTATAAGAACTGGACATACGTCATCCGGTAGCCTGTGCCCTCGGCCTATCCGCTAGGCGCGAAGCACCGGCGGCTCGAAGCGTCGGAGGCGGAGCGCGTTCGTGAGCACGAACACGCTGGAGACCGCCATCGCCGCTGCTGCGAAGACCGGCGAGAGCAGCACGCCCCAGAGCGGGTAGAGCGCCCCGGCCGCCACCGGGATCAGGACGACGTTGTAGGCGAAGGCCCAGAACAGGTTCTGCTTGATGTTGCGCAGCGTGGCCCGCGAGAGCGCCAGCGCCGTCGGGATGCCTCGGAGGTCGCCCGACATCAGCACCACGTCGGCCGACTCGATCGCGACGTCGGTGCCGGTCCCGATGGCGAGGCCCACGTCGGCCTGCGCGAGTGCCGGGGCGTCGTTGATCCCGTCGCCGACGAAGGCAACGCTCAGCCCCTCGGCCTGGAGCTGCTTGACGGCCTCCGCCTTCCCGTCGGGCAGCACCTCGGCGCGCACCTCGTCGATGCCGAGCTGACGGGCGATGGCCTCGGCCGTGCGGCGGTTGTCGCCGGTGATCATCGCCACGCGGAGGCCGAGGGCGTGGAGTGCCTCGATGGCAGCGGGCGTCTCGGGCTTGATGGGGTCAGCCACGGCGAGGACGGCGGCGAGGCGGCCGTCCACGGCGGCGTAGAGCGGGGTCTTCCCCTCCTCCGCCAGCCGCTCGGCGGTCGAGGCGAACACCCCCACGTCAAGGCCGAGGCGGCGCATGTAGCGGTCAGCTCCAGCCTGGACGACCCGCCCAGCGACGGTCGCGGCGACGCCGAAGCCGGGTACGGCCTCGAAGCCCTCAACTTCGGGGAGCGCCTGCTCGCGCGCCACCGCCTCCGCGACGATCGCGCGGCCGATGGGATGCTCGCTCTGTGCCTCGACCGCCGCGACGAGCCGGAGCACCTCGTCTTCGGTGAAGCCGTCTCGGATGTCGAGGTCGGTGAGCTGCGGGCGACCCTCGGTGAGCGTGCCGGTCTTGTCGAGCGCGACGACGTCGGCCTCGTGGAGGGTCTGCAGCGCATCACCGCGGCGGAAGAGCACGCCGAGCTCGGCCGCTTTTCCCGTTCCGACCATGATCGAGGTGGGTGTCGCCAGGCCCATCGCGCACGGGCAGGCGATGATGAGCACCGACACGGCCGCGACGAGGGCAATCGGGAGCGCCGGCGCCGGCCCGACGAGCAGCCACACCACGGCCGTGAGCGTGGCGATCCCTATCACGACGGGGACGAAGACGGCGACCACGCGGTCGGCGAGGGCCTGGATCGGGGGCCGCGTCATCTGTGCCTCCTCGACCATCTGGATGATCTGCGCGAGCACCGTCTCGGCCCCGACGCGCTCGGCGCGGAAGCGGAAGCTGCCTGTCCCGTTGATCGTCCCGGCGACGACCTCGGCTCCTTCGCCCTTCTCGACCGGCACTGGCTCACCCGAGACCATCGACTCGTCCACGAAGGAGGCCCCCTCGACGACGACGCCGTCTACGGGGATCTTCTCGCCGGGCCGCACCACCACCACGTCGCCGGCGACGACCTCCTCGACGGACACCTCCTGCTCTACACCGTCTCGGACCACGCGCGCCGTGCGGGGCTGGAGGCCGAGGAGCGTCTTGATAGCCTCGCTCGTACGTCCCTTCGCGACGGCCTCGAGGTACTTACCGACGAGGATGAGCGTGATGATGGTCGCCGAGGCCTCGTAGTAGACGTGGACCGTCCCCTCGGGGAGCAGCCCCGGCGCGAACGTCGCGACGACGGAGTAGCCGTAGGCCGCCGTCGTGCCGAGCATGACGAGCGTGTTCATGTCCGGCGAGCCGTGGCGGAGCGAGGCCAGCCCAGCGCGGTAGAACTGCAGGCCGGGGCCGAACTGCACGACCGAGGCGAGCGCGAACAAGATAAGAAAGAGCGTCGGCATGGGGACGACGCCAGCCAGCCAGTCGTGCCCGCCGGGGACGAGCATCGGCCCCATCGAGAGCAGCAGGATGGGGACCGTGAAGCCGGCCGCGACGAAGAGCCGGCGGCGGAGCGCGTGCCGTTCGGCCTCACGTGCCTCGCGCTCGGCATCCACGCGGTCCTGCCCGCCCTCGACCTCCAGCACGTCGTAGCCGGCGTCGCGGACGGCGGCCTCGATCTGAGCCGCCGAGACCGCGCCTGGCACGTGGCGCACCACGGCGCGCTCGGTCGCCAGGTTCACGCTCGCGTCGAGGACGCCCTCCACCGTCTTCAACGCCCGCTCGACGCGGCCCATGCAGGCAGCACAGGTCATCCCCCGGACGGTCAGGCTCGTCTCATCGACCGGCACGTCGTACCCGGTCTCCCGAACGACCTCGGCGAGGGCGACCGGGGTGGTCTCGGCCGGGTCGTAGCGGACCGAGGCCCGCTCGGTGGCGAGGTTGACGCGCGCCTCGGCCACGCCGGGAGCCTTGCTGAGGGCGCGCTCGACGCGGCCGGCGCAGGCCGCGCACGTCATCCCGGAGATGGGGAGCGTCGCCCGCTCGGGCACCCTCTCCTGCTTGGGCCGTGCAGCCTCGCGCGCGGCTTCGCCGTCGGCAGGCGTGTCGTTACGGACTACCGGCTGGGTCGGTGGGTGTGTGGCCATCGGATTCGTTCGGTCAGCGGATCTGCTTGAAGAGCAGGTCCATGATCTCGTCGTAGGTCCGCCGCGCCGCCGCCTCGTCGCCCGAGCGGAGGGCGTCGGTGACGCACGTCTCGAGGTGGTTCCGCGTGATGAGCTTGCCCGCGCCCTGGAGCGCCCGCTGCACCGAGGCGATCTGCGCGAGCACGTCGCCGCAGTAGCGGTCCTCCTCGACCATCCGCTGGAGGCCGCGGACCTGCCCCTCGATGCGCTTGAGGCGGTCCACCACCTCTTTCCGTTTTTCCTCGTGCATGTGCATGGCGAGCGGGGTCCGGTGAGGGGGATGGATTGATGGGGACGGAGGCGAAGCGTTAAGGTCGTAGCGGCGCGGTTACGCTGCTACGTCGAAGCCCTCGCGCTCGACGGCCTCGGCGAGGCGCTCGCGGCTCACGCGCTCGGGGTCGTAGCGCACGCGGGCCTCGCCCACCTCAACGCCGAGCACCTCGGTGCCCTCGACGCCCCGGAGGGCCTCCTCGACGGTGCGGACGCAGTGGCCGCAGCTCATCCCGGTGATCTGGAGGGTGTCGGTCTTTTGCTCGTTCATGACGATCTGGGGTTGAGTGGGAACAACGGGGTGGGGTACCCCCGTACCCTATATCTGTTCCAGAGAGCGACTCCGCTCTCCCCCCTCTCCCTCTCATCAGCCCCTCTCAGAGGAATCGCTATGAACGCCCAACGCATGCTCAGCACCCACCCCAGCGCCGACGGCCGGAACCTCGACACCATCGCAGGGCTCGTCGAGGCCGCCTTCGACTGCGCCCAGACCTGTACCTCGTGCGCCGATGCCTGTCTGGCCGAGGACATGGTGAAGGACCTCCGCTACTGCATCCGCCAGGACCTCGACTGCGCCGACGTCTGCGACGCCACCGCGCGCATCCTCTCGCGCCGGACGGAGCCCGACTGGACGCTCATCCACAGCCAGGTCGAGGCGTGCCGGGTCGCCTGCAAGACGTGCGGCGACGAGTGCGAGAAGCACGCCGGCATGCACGAGCACTGCCGGATCTGCGCCGAGAGCTGCCGCCGCTGCGAGGAGGCCTGTCGCCAGGTCCTCTCGGCCATCGGCACGCCCGCACAGGCATAAGAGTCCCTGAGATTTCGTAAGACCTCAGCGCGGGGGGGACTGGCTATATGGCCGGTCCCCTCTTTCTCTTACGGGCAGGTCGGTTCGGCGCGTCCCTCCTCACAGTGCGTCACTGAACCGGCTCGCTCCGCACCTCCTCCACGAGGCGGCGGACGAGGTCCTGACGGGCGACGGTGCCCGTGAGGTACTGCTCGATCAGGAGGCTGGCAATCGGGGCCGCCGCCGCCGAGCCGAACCCGGCGTTCTCGACGAAGACGGCCACGGCGATCTCGGCCTCACGCCCGGAGGGGCTGTAGGGTGCGAACGCGATGAAGAGCGAGTGATCCTCGCCCTGTGGGTTCTGCGCCGTCCCTGTCTTCCCGGCCACAGGCACACCCTCGATCTGGGCGATGCGGGCCGTCCCGTTCGTCACGACGGCCCGCATACCCTCCCGGACGAGGGCGACGTAGGCGGAGTCGAGACCGAGCCGCTCAGCACGGGGCAACCCGGGCCGGACTTCTTCGTCGGTTTCGGGGTTGCGGAGGGCGCGGGCGAAGTGCGGGGCGACGAGCGTGCCGCCGTTGGCGAGGGCGGCGGTGTAGCGGGCGAGCTGCATCGGGGTCACGGCGGCGTTCCCCTGCCCGATCCCGAGCGAGACGAGGTAGCCGCGCGTCCAGCGGCCCGCGCCGTAGGTGCGGTCGAAGTAGCCCTCGTCGGGCCAGAGGCCGGCGTTCTGCGTCGGGAAGTCCGTCGGCATCAGCTCGCCGAAGCCCACCCGGCGGCCCCACGCGTGGAACCGCTCTAGTCCGAGCTCCAGGCCGAGCCAGTAGAAGAACTCGTTGCACGAGACGCGGATGGCGTCCTCCACAGCGAGGGGGCCGTAGTTGCCGTGCCCACCAAACCGCTGTCCGCCGTAGTAGAACGCCCCCGTGCAGGGGTACGTCGTTGCGGGCGTGATCGCGCCCTCCTCCAGCCCCGCCAGGCCCATGAGCGGTTTGATCGTCGAGCCGAGGGGCTGCCCGCTGAGCATGAACCGGTTGAAGAGCGGGCGCTCGGGGTCAGCATTGAGCCCCCGCCACGCGCCCACGTCGATGGGTGGGGCGAGCAGCGCCGGGTCGTAGTCCGGGGCCGAGACGGCGGCGAGCACCTCCCCCGTCTGAGGGTCGAGTGCGACGGCCGCGCCGCGCTTGCCGACGAAGAGGGACTCGGCGAGGGTCTGGAGGTCGGCGTCGAGGGCGAGGTGGAGGTCGAACCCCGAGGTAGGCGGCTCGTCCTCGGCGCCGCCCTGCCAGCGCCCGACGGTGCGCCCCCGCACGTCCACGAGTTCAAACCGGACGCCAGGCCGACCTCGAAGGAGCTCTTCGTAGGCCAGCTCCATCCCGCTCTGCCCGACGACGTCGCCCGGTGCGTACCCCTGACCTTCGAGGCGGGTGAGCCGCTCCGGGCCGATCTCGGCGAGGTAGCCGAAGGTGTGCGCGCCTCGCACCGACCCGTAGCGCCGCCGGTACCCCGCCACCACGTCCACACCGGGAAGCCGGAAGAGGGCCTCTTCGACGCGCGCTGCGACCTCGACGGGCACGTTCTGCACGATCGGGCTCGGGCGGTAAGGGTTCCAGCGCCGCGCCTCCGCTACGCGCGCTGCGACGGTCGAGTCGGGGAGGCCGAGCAGCCGGGCGAGCTCGGGCGCCGCTCCGTCGCCGAGGGCGTAGGGCACCACGCTCACGGTGAACGCCCCTGCATTATCTACGAGGAGGGCGCCGTCTCGGTCGAACATCCGGCCGCGCGGGGCCTCCACGCGCCGGGCTCGGACGGCGTTGTCGCGGGCGGCCTCCGCATAGCGGTCCCGGTCGAGGAGCTGGAGCTGGACGAGCCGCACGGTCATCGCGCCCACGGCGAGGAGGATGACGGCTACGAAGATGCGGAGGCGGAGCGGCCACGTCTTCACCGCTCACCTCCTGTTTGGGAATGCGCTCCGTGTTCGGCGTGCCGGGGAATGGGGCCGCTCCGCGTGGCGAGCCAGGCGCTGAGCGCGGGTAGCGTCGTTACCTGCACGACGGGCGCGAGGCCGACGGTGTGGCCGAGCACCGTCAGCGTCGGCATGAGGTCGCTGTAGCCCCAGAGGTCGAGGGCCTGCGCGGCCCACTCCAGCCCCACGCTCGCCACGAACCCCACGCCGAGCAGCGCGGCCCAACCGACGGCGTTCGGAGGACGGAGCCGGTCCGCCCCGACGAAGAGCACCGCGCCCAGCACGACGCCGAGCACGATGAGTACGTCGCCGAAGATCGCCCCCCACATCCACACCGTCGCCCGCCAGAAGCCCCAGTCCCACATGTCGTAGAGGAGCGTGCACTGCCCGAACTCCCACACCAGGTTGAGGAGGAAGCCCCAGAGGGCGATCCGTTTCAGCGGGAGTGAGGGGTAGCCACGGAGCATCACGCGGGGGGATGGGGTGAGCCGGCCGCGACGTAGGCCGCGCCGAAGTAGAGCGACTCGTCGACGTCGAGGGCGACGTGACGCCGTGCGAGTGGTCGGAGGTCCCGCTCGGCCATCGCCCACGTCTCGCCGAGCGGAGCCGCGAGGGCGAAGGCCGCCCGGCGAATCGGCCGCGGCCACGACGGCGGGATGCGGAAGTCGAGCACGGCGAGCCGTCCGTCCTTCTCCAGCGCACGAGCCTCCAGCGCACGAGCGGCGCGCGCGATCACCCGCTCGGGCTCCGGCATCATGCTGAGCGAGAACGTCGCGAGCACACGGTCGAGCGATTCGGGGAAGTCGAACGTGGCGGCGTCGGCTTCGACCAGCTCGACGTTCGCCAGGCCGTTCTCCTCGGTGCGAGCACGGGCCTCCTCCAGCATCGCCGGCGAGAAGTCCGCGCCGACGACGCGGCCCCCAGCGCCGACGGCCTCGGCGAGGAGCGGGAGGTTCTTCCCCGTCCCGCAGCCGAGGTCCACGACGGTCTGCCCCGGCCGCAGCCGGAGGGCGCAAACGGCGCGGCGGCGGTAAGCGCCCGTGCGGTAGCCGAGGAGCCCGAAGAGGGCGAGCGCGCCGTCGTACCGACCGGCGACGCGGCCGTAGACGCAGCGGACGCGCTCGGCCCACCCCTCGGGGTTTCGCTCCGAGTCGGGCATGGTCAGGACCGGATCATGATGGACCCGCGCTGCATGTCCATCCCGCAGACGAACTCGAACTCGCCGCTCTCATCCGGCGTGAACTCGACGGCGACGGGCTCGTCGAGGGGGAGGTCCGTCACGGGGACGTCGAAGGCAGGGATCTTCACCCGCGCCGAGCAATCAGACTCGACGGTGCGCGTGAAGACGAGGCGGGCGGGGACGCCGGCTTCGAGGGCGATTTGCTTCGGCGCGTAGCCCATCCGACCGGCTTCGATCTCGACGACCTGCACGCCGCCCTCCATGCGAGCGGAGGCGACACCGTCGGTCATGCCGTCCATACCGTCGTGGTCCATCTCGTCGTCTGACATCATCGTGCCGTCGGGCATCTCGTGCATCTCGTCTTCGGCCGTTCCGGCACCGGTGGGCGGGGCGGCCTGCATCGCTCCGGCGTCGGCATCGACGGGATCGGCGTCGCCGCACGCGGCGAGCGCGAAGGGCAGGGCGAGGAAGAGGGCGAGGAGCGGGAGCCGCGTGATGCGAGACGTCAGGGGGCGGCGTGTGAGGTTGAGCGTGTTCATCGGTTCAGGAGGTCTTGGTTGGTGGTAGGTAGTGGGGAGGGAGCGTTTAGTGACGAGTGAAGACCGTGGCGTCGCCGTCCTGTACGAGGAGCACTTCGTAGCGGTCGGCCCGGCGGCCGGGCGTCTCCATGCCGGGCGAGCCGATGGGCATCCCCGGCACGGCGAGGCCGGCGGCCTCGGGACGTTCGGCCAGCAGCCGCTTCACGTCTTCGGCCGGGACGTGGCCCTCGACGGCGTAGCCGTCCACGACGGCCGTGTGGCAGGACCCGTACTGGGCCGGGATGCCGTGCTCGGCCTTCACGGCACCGAGGTCGGTGACGTCAACGGTTTTTACCGGAAAGCCGGCGGCCTCGATGTGGTCAGCCCACTTCGCGCAGCAGCCGCAAGTCGGCGACTTATAGACCGTGACGAGGGGGAGGTCCGCCTCAGTGGCCGAGGCCGTCTCAGCCGGTGTGGGGTTCGCATCGTCGCCGGAGCAGGCTGCGAGCGGGAGCGTGAGGGCCAGCGTCAGAAGAAGGAGCTTCATGGGGTCGAGGGTCAGGAGTTGGAGGGGGCGTCCTCGCCGGAGGGGGGCAGGCCGTGGCGGGAGTCGTGTGCAGCCGCATCGGGAGCGAGGGGTTCGAAAGCGAGCTCGGGCCGCTCGGCTGCGGGTGCCTCGCGGAGTTCGCGGCGGAGGCGGCGGCCCTGCACGACGGCGTAGAGCGCGGGGATCATGATGAGCGTGTGGACCGTGCTCGTGACGAGCCCGCCCACCATCGGCGTGGCGATCCGCTGCATCACCTCGGCCCCGGTGCCCGTCCCGATCATGATGGGGACGAGGCCGATGATCGTCGTGAACACCGTCATCAGCTTCGGGCGGACGCGGTCGACGGCGCCCTCTTCGAGCGCCTCCTTCAGCCGAGGTACGCTCGTGAGCCGGCCGTCGCGGCGGTAGCGCTTCACGGCTTCGTCGAGGTAGACGTGCATGACGACGCCCGTCTCGGCCGCGAGCCCCGCGACCGCGATCAGCCCGACGCCGACGGCGATCGAGAAGTTGTACCCGAGCGCGAGCATGAGCCACACCGCGCCGACGACGGCGAACGGCAACGGGATCATCAGCAGCAAGGCCTCGGTCGCGCTGCGGAAGTGGAGGAAGAGCAGGAGGAAGATGATCGCGAGCGTGATCGGGACGAGGACGGCGAGCCGCTCGTTCGCCCGCTCCATGTACTCGAACTGCCCGCTCCACTTCAGCGAGTAGCCCGGCGGCAGCGCGACGGATTCGGCGACGACGTCGCGCGCCCGCTGCACGTAGCTCCCGACGTCGGCCTCGTCGGTGAGGTCGACGAACACCCACGCGTTCGGACGGGCGTTCTCGCTCTTCACCATCGGGGGACCGGCGACGTACGAGAAGTCGGCGAGCTGGCCGAGCGGGACGTTCGCGCCGTTCGGCGTCGGGACGAGGACCTGGCGGAGCGCGGGGAGGTCGTCGCGGAGGGCGCGGGGGTAACGGACGTTGACGGGGTAGCGCTCCAGCCCCTCCACCGTCGTCGTCACGTTCATCCCGCCGACGGCGGCCATGATCACGTCCTGCACGTCGCCCGACGTGAGGCCGTAGCGGGCGGCGGCGCGGCGGTCTACGTCGATGTCGAGAAAGCTCCCGCCCATCACGCGCTCGGCGTACGCGCTCCGCGTGCCGGGCAAGTCCTTCACGGCGGCCTCGACCTCGCGCCCGAGCCGTTCGAGCACGGCCAGGTCCGGCCCGGCGATCTTCACCCCGACCGGCGTCTTGATCCCCGTCGCGAGCATGTCCGTCCGCGTCTTGATCGGCATCGTCCACGCGTTCGTGAGGCCGGGGAAGTTGATCGCCCGGTCCATCTCGGCGGTCAGCGACTGCCGCGTCACGCCCTCGCGCCACTCGTCCTCGGGCTTGAGGATGATCGTCGTCTCGATCATCGAGAGCGGGGCGGGATCGGTGGCCGTCTCGGCGCGGCCGATCTTGCCGAAGACGCGCTCGACCTCGGGGAAGCTCGCGATGATGCGGTCGGTCCGCTGCAGGATCTCCTTCGCCTCCTGCGGGCTGACGCCGGGCAGCGTCGTCGGCATGTAGAGGAGGTCGCCCTCCCAGAGCGGCGGCATGAACTCGCTCCCGATCTGCGGGAACGGGACGAGCACGTCGCCGAACACGAGCCGTTGCACGGGCAACACCGTCACGAAGAGGAGGCTGAACCCGACGACGAGCACGGCGACGGGCCGGCGGAGCGTGCCGCGGATGAGCGGGCGGTACGCGCGGATGAAGAACCGCGCGATGGGGTTCTGCTGCTCGGCGCGGATCTTCCCCTTGACGAAGACCGCCATCAGCGCGGGCACGAGCGTCACGGCGAGGAGGGCCGCCGCCGCCATCGAGAACGTCTTCGTGAGCGCGAGCGGGCGGAACATCCGGCCCTCGACCTGCTCCAGCGTGAAGACGGGCAGGAAGCTGACGGTGACGATGAGGAGCGAGAAGAACAGGCTCGGCCCGACCTCCTTCGCCGCCTCGATCACCGCGTGCATCCGCTCGGCGTTCGTGAGGCCGGGCGTCTCCTCCCCCACCCCGTCGAGCCGCCGCTGCGTGCGGTCGAAGAAGCGACGCAGGCGGGCGCCGAGGCCGGGCGCCACCGCGCCGCTCCCGTCGCCCCCCGCCGCGTCGAGGAGCCGGCGGTCCACGGCGGGTACCGGCGGCGCCTTGCCGCCCCGCGCCTCGGCCTTCGCCGCCCGCGCCCGCTCGATGTGCTTGTGCGCGTTCTCGACCATCACGAGGCTCGCGTCCACCATCACCCCGATCGCGATCGCGATCCCGCCGAGGCTCATGATGTTGGCGTTGATCCCGAGGAGGTACATCACCCCGAGCGCGATCAGGATGCCGACGGGCACCGTCACGACGGCGACGAACGCGCTGCGGAAGTGGAGGAGGAACACCATCACGATGAGCGCGACGACGAGCAACTCCTCCCAGATCCGCGTCGTGAGCGTGTCGACGGCGCGGCCGATGAGCGCGCTCCGGTCGTACTCGGTGACGACCTCGACGCCCGGCGGCAGCCCGCCCTGCAGCTCGGCGAGCCGCGCCTTCACGCGGTCGATCGTCGCCTGCGCGTTCTCGCCGTAGCGCATCACCACGATCCCGCCGACGACCTCGCCCTCGCCGTTCACATCGGCGATGCCGCGCCGGATCTCCGGCCCGAGTTGGACCGTCGCCACGTCGCCGACGGTGACGGGCGTCCCGCCCTCGGCCTTCACCACGACGTCGCGGATGTCGTCGACGCCTTCGAGGTAGCCCTTCCCGCGCACGATGAACTCGCGCTCGCCGAGCTCCAGCAGCCGCCCGCCGACATCGCGGTTCGAGCGCTTCAGCGCCTCGCCGACGCGCCCGATGGGGACGCCGTACGCTGCGAGCTTCTGCGGGTCGACGACGACCTGGTACTGCTTCTGGAATCCGCCGACGGTGGCGACTTCGCTCACGCCGCCCACGGCCTGCAGCTCGTACTTGAGGTAGAAGTCCTGCACGCTGCGGAGCTGCGCGAGGTCGTACGTCCCCGTCGTGTCGCGGAGGCTGTAGGTGTAGACCCAGCCGACGCCCGTCGCGTCCGGGCCGAGCGACGGGCTCGCGCCCTCCGGCAGCCGGTCCTGAATCTGCGAGAGGTACTCCAGCACGCGGCTCCGCGCCCAGTACATGTCCGTCCCGTCCTCGAAGATGACGTAGACGAAGCTCGTCCCGAACATGGAGTAGCCACGGACGGTCTTCGCGAATGGGACGGAAAGGAGCGCCGACGTGAGCGGGTACGTCACCTGCTCCTCGACGATCTGCGGGCCCTGGCCGGGGTACTCCGTCCTGACGATGACCTGGACGTCGGAGAGGTCGGGGATGGCGTCGACGGGGGTATTGAGCGTGGCCCACGCGCCGAGGGAGGCGACGAGGAGGGTGAGGATGCCGACGAGGAGGCGGTTGCGGGCGCTCCAGTCGATGATGCGTTCGAGCATGGGTCAGTCCGTTTATTCGTGCGGGAAGCCGCAGTGCGGGAAGCCCCGCATGGTGGTCCGTCGTTCCGTCGGGAGCCGCGTCAGTGGTTCATCTGGCTGTGGTCGACCTCGCCCATCGGGTCGGGGGCGCTCCCGGCGTCGGTGCCGCCGTCAGCGGTGCCGCCGGCCATCGCGCCGATCGAGGCGGCGAGCCGGGCCTCGGAGTCGATGAGGAACTGTGCGCTCGTGACGACGCGCTCGGTGCCGTCGAGCCCGGCGAGGATCTGGACGGCACCCTCCCCTTCCTCGCCGAGGGTGACCGGCTGCGGACGGAACCGGCCCTCGCCGAGGGCGAGGATCACCACGGCCTCCTCGCCGGTGCGGACCACGGCCTCGCTCGGGACGGTCGGGCGCGCTTCACTCGGTGCGCCGAAGAGCGAAGCCGTGGCGTACATCCCCGGCTTAATGCGGCGGCCGGGGTTCGGGACCGCCACGCGAGCCGTGCCCGTGCGCGTCGCCGGGTCGAGCGTGTCGTAGACGTACTCCACGCGGCCCGTCAGCTCGGCGCCGGGTTGGCTCTCGAGCCGGACGACGGCGCGCGTGCCGACATCGACCCAGCCGAGGTCCTGCTCCGGCACGTCCACCTGGAGCCAGAGCCCGCTGAGGTCGACGATCTCCATGAGCGTCATGCCCGGCATGGCCTGCATCCCCTCTACGACGCGCTTCTCCGTAACGGTGCCGCTCGCGGGCGCGTAGATCGTGAGCGTCCGCGTGACCTCGCCCGTCGATCCGAGCCGTTCGATCTGCGCCGGGCTGATGTCGAAGAGGAGGAGCCGCCGGCGGGCCGCCTCAACGACGCGGTCGCCGTCGCTGCCCATGAGCTCGCGGCTGCGGAGGGCGAGGAGGTACTCCTCCTGCGTCGAGACGAGCTGGGGGCTGTAGAGCGCGAGGAGCGGCTGCCCCGCCCGGACGCGGTCGCCCTCGGCGTCGACGTAGAGCTCCTCGACCCAGCCTCCGATCTTGAGGCTGACGGCCTCGCGGGCGCGGTCGCTCGCTTCGAATACGCCCGTCGTGCGGAGGTCGCGGCTGATCGTCTGGACCTCGACGGGCGTCGTCCGCACGCCGATGTTCTGCATCGTCACGGGGTCGATCTGGACGGTGCCCTCCTCCGCCCCGCTGACCGAGACGGGCTGGAGGTCCATCCCGCAGATGGGGCACTGCCCCGGCTCGTCCTCGACGATCCACGGGTGCATCCCCGACTGGTAGACGATCCCGTCGCCGTCGAGGTCTTTGGCCGCGAGGCCGCCCGCCGAGGCCGCCGCTTCGCCGGCCGCGTCGCCGGGCGCTGCAGCGGGCGGAGCTTCGCCGACGGCGTCGCTGGCGTTGCCCTTGAAGAGGGTCCACGCGAGCCCGACGGCAATGAGGAGCACGACGAGCGCGCCCATGGTGATGAGGCCCTTGCGGCGCGAGCGCGGCGATTCGGGTTTGTCGTAAGGAGAGCGCTCGGGCGGAGCCACGGGCGGCGTGGGAGTCTGCGTCTTCATCGGAGTCGGGGGTCTTCGGGGAGGGCGGGGGCATTCGTGGTGCCTTCGGCGAGGTCGAGGAGCGCGGTCCCACCGAGGGCGCGCTCCAGCCGGGCCGTGGCGTCGAGGTAGCGGCCGAGGGCTTCTTCGAGCCCGAGCTGGACCTGGAAGCGGGAGCGCTCGGCGTCGAGGAAGGCGACGTAGTCGGCCTCGCCGGTGGTGTAGGCGGCGAGCACGCTCTCGACGGTGGCCTGGGCCTGTGGGAGGAGGCGGTCGCGGAAGAGCGCGAGCGTCTCGGCCTCGCGGCGCGCAGCGTAGGCGACGTCGGCGAGCTCGGTCGTGATGGCCGTCTCGAGGGCGTCCTGCCGGGCCTCGACCTGGGCGGCGCGGAGGCGGGCCTGGTCGAGCCGGGCCCTCAGGCGCCCCCGCTGGAGGGGGATCTTCGCCGAGAGCATGACCGCGAGCGCGTCGGTGCCGTCGGCCGTCGGCGGCATGGCACGCTCCGTCACGTCGAAGTACGTGACGCCGACGCCGAGGTCGGGGTAGAAAGCCTTCCGGGCGAGGGCCACGTCAGCCTCGGCCTGCTCGGCCGCCGCGTCGAGGGCCTGGACCTCGGGGCGGAGCCGGAGGGCGACGTCGGCGAGGGCGGTCTCGGCGCTCGGCAGCGGCGGGGGCGCGAGCACGACGGCGTCGGCGAAAACGAGGCCGGGGCGGTCGGTGAGGCGGGCGAGCGTCTGGAGCGCGGCCTCGCGCCGGGCGTCGAGGTCGAGGAGGCGAGCCCCCAGCCGCTCCTCTTCGAGCCCCACCTGGAGCACGGCCCCCTGCGGCCCACGGCCCACCTCGTAGCGGACGGCGGCGGCCTCGGTGAACGCGTCGAGGCGCTCGCGGAAGGTGCGGATGAGGGCGTCGGTGCGCTGGAGCTGGTAGAGCGCGTAGTAGGCGCGCTTGACCTGGAGCGCGAGGTCGAGCGCGAGCGCGTCGGCCTCGTACCCCGCGACCTCGGCGGAGAGGTCGGCCGCGCGTTCGCGGAGGGGGAGCGTGCCGGGCCACGGCATCATCTGCTCGACGCGCCACTGCGTCCGCTGCGCGCCGAGCGCGGTCACGAGCGGGTACGGGAACGCCGTCACCGAAACGGTCGGGTCCGGGAGCGCGCCGACCTGAGCGCCGGTCTGGGCGCGGGCGGCGGCTTCGAGCCGGGCGGCGCGGAGCGTGGGGTTCGCCTCGGCGACCTCGGCGAGGAGGTCGCCCAAGCGGAGCGTGGTGGTGTCGGGGGCCTGGGCCCGGGCGTCGCCGGAGAAGGCGGTGCCGAGGGTGAGGGCGCAGGCCAGCAGCGCCGAGCGTGCTGCGCGAGGTAGAGCCATGATGCTAATGATCTGAAAGAGAAGGCCACAGGACGGGCGGCAGCGGCGCGTGTGCACCGACTGCCGGAGTACCGGGGCCGATCAGATCAGCAGGACCGAGAGCGCGAGGTGAGACCGGACGGGCAGAGGTGGCCCTCCGGTGTCGGCCAGAGCGGGCCGGGCGGGCGGGGCTTCCACGACCTCCGCCCAGAGCGTGGCGACGACGGCGACCAGCGCTGCGTCTGCACGGGGTGCCGCTGGGGCGACGACGGCAGCGCTCTCAGCGGGCACGGCCGGGGCGACCACGCAGCAGGCGTCGCCGGCGGGAGACTCCTCGGAAGGGGACTCGGGGTGACCGGGGCAGTGGTCCCCGCAGCAGGGGTGCGCCTGCTCCGTCACGGCCGCTTCCATCATCGCCGCGTGCTGAGCGTCCCCCATGCAGAGGTGATTCAGCAGCGGCCCCGCGCTCGTCAGCACGAGTGCGAGGGCGAGCAGCGCAGGAACGAGGCGGTATGTGAGCGGCGTGTATGGCATCACGGAGACCAAGGTACCAATGGTATCGGCAGCCGATCCCGCTCCTTACCTTAGTTCTCCTTAAGGTTGGAGCCCGCATCTCGTTTCCCGCATCAAGAAGCGAAGAAGGGGCGGAAGAGGTCGTCACTGGCGGGGCATCGTGTCCAGCACCCACCGGAAGTCGCACACCGGAGCGCCGATGGCGAGGGTGCCGGTGCGTTCGAGCCGCCCGCCCCACTGCTCGGCCAGCGGGAAGTCGAGCCGGCAGAAGGTGGCGTAGCAGAGGTCGCCCTCGCCGTGCCGCAGGAAGTACTCGGCCACCGGGCACCGCAGGCAGTCGAACGCGACGACAGCCTGCCCCGCACCAGCGGGGTGCTCTCCCCCCTCTACGTCGCGCCACTGGTAGGCGGGCGGGCCGAAGGGGAAGCCGCGGAAGAGCCGCGTGGCGACCTCCATCTTCTTGCGGGGGTCGTCCGTGAACGCGCTCGCGACGAGGAACGGCCCCTCCCCCATCCGGGTGTAGACGAGCCAGCCGATCTCGTAGATGAGCTCCCGCGCCTCCTCCGGGCTGTGCCCCGCCGCCACGAGGGCCTGGTTCATCGCCCGCACGGCCCCGGCCAGGTGGAGGATGAACGTGGGGCCGATCTGGTCTAGCACAGGGATGTCCGGCTCGATCTCGCCATAGCGCCGCCACCCCGCGTCGAGAAGCGCCTCGACCTCGGCATCTGCGTGGCGGCGGCGGAGCACCGTCCGCGCGCTCGGGTCCACGACGGCGCGGAGGAGGCCGGCCCCCTGTTCGACCTCTCGAAGGCGGGCTAGCAGCCCGTCGAGCATTTCGCCCCACAGCGGACCGCCCTCGACCTCTTCGCGGAACGGGTCGCGAGCATCGGGGGGCAGGATCTCGCCCGTCAGCAGGAGTTCGGGGAGGAGCTGCCCGGCGTGGTGCCGGAGCCGCCGTGCATCGGTGGCGCGCCGGGCGAAGGCCCGCCCGATGACGGGCCGCGTAACCCGGTCGAAGTGGAGGTCCGGCGCGAGGGTGAACGTGAGCGCCTCGGCCGTCGTGATGGCCTTGGCGTGGAGGAGGAGGCTGCTCGGGAAGACGAATCCGTGGCGGTAGCCGCTGGCGATCATCTCCAGGTAGACCTGCGTGATCGTCGTCTCGGAAAGGACGGAGCGGTAGAACCGCTCGGCGAGCCGCTCGAAGTCGGCGAAGAAGGCGGCCTCGTCGGCGCCGGGCAGCGGGCGCGTCTGCCGCGTGAAGTGGTAGAACGCCCGCCGCGTCTGTCGCTGGACGACGGCGAGCCAGTAGAGGACGAAGTGGTCGCGCTCGGCCTCGCTCAGCGCCCCGACCATCCCGAAGTCGAGGAGCGTGATCGTGCCGTCCTCGCCGAAGAAGACGTTGCCGGGGTGGAGGTCGGCGTGGAAGAGGCCGTCGGTGACGAACATCTGCATCTGCACGGCGATGAGCCGCTCGACGAGCCGCTCGCGTACCGACGGGGTGAGGCGCTCGGTGGCGTCCTTCAGCCGGAGCCCCTCGGCTCGCTCCATCGTCAGGACGCCGGGGGCGGTGTAGTCCCAGAACACCTCCGGGATCATGAGCCCCTCCCACCCGGCGAAGTTGCGCCGGAAGCGGTCCATCGTGCGGCCCTCCTCGGCGAAGTCGAGTTCGCGGAGCGTGTAGCGCCGGAACTCGGAAAAGAACTCCACGAGGTTCGCCCGCTGCGCGCGGCGTGGCGAGAGCCGGGCGAGCCACCCGACGAGACGGCCGAGCACGGTCATGTCGGTGCGCATCCGCTCGCGGATGCCGGGGCGCTGCACCTTGACGGCGACGCGCTCGCCGCCCGGAAGGACGGCGAAGTGGACCTGCGCCAGCGAGGCCGACGCCACGGGTTCGGGATCGAACGAGCGGAACGCCGTCTCCACGCTGCGGCCGAGCTCGCGCTCGACGACGGTGCGGACCTCGGCGAAGGGGAACTGTGGCACGCGCTCCTGGAGCACTTCGAGCGCGACGACGTACTCGGCGGGGAGCACGTCGGGCCGGGTGCTGAGGACCTGGCCGAGCTTGACGAACGTCGGTCCCAGGTCGAGCAGCGCGGCCACGAACCGCTCGGGCACGTCGAGCCGTGCGGCCCGCTCCTCCGGGCTCAGCCGGACGAAGCGGCGGTAGGCGCGGAGCTGCGCGAGGGCTGTCCGCACGATAGGGAGCAGGCGTCGAAGGCTCATGGGGTGGCTTTCGCGGACAGGTGATGGCGCTACGAGTGCGGAGGGTCAGAAGCTGATGGCGGCCTCGACGACGACTCCGCTGAACTCGGCCCCCTCGAACTGGGCGTTGCTGATGTAGGCCTCGCCGTCGTAGGACTGGTTCACGTACTCGACCTTCGCGAGGACGTTGTTCGTGAGGAACCAGCCGCCGCCCACGTTGAACCGCCTGATCTCCTGCTTCGGCCCGTCTTCGACCCGCTCACCGTTGACGGTGTTGTACCGGCCGCCGACGTAGAAGTCGCGCTCCGGGCCGAACCGGACGAGCAGCTCGCCGCCGAGTTGCGTGAACGCGCCGCGGTTGACCATACCCGAGGCCAGCTCGACCTCGCCCCCGCCCATGCTCCGCTCGAACACGCCGAAGAACTCGACGCCCACGTTGTCCGCCACGTCGTACTGCACGAACGGGTTGATCTGGAACGCCGTCTGGTACGGGAAGCTGGGGTTGAAGCGGGGCAGGAAGTTGTTAGGGTCTTCGCCCGCGAGCTGGAGGATGTTGTAGTACCGGGCGCCGGCGCGGTCGCCGCCGTAGAGGTAATCGCGCGTGCCGTCCGCCGTGCTGTGGTACACGGACCCTGTCAGGCGGGCGCGGAGCAGGTCGCTGACCTGGCTGTCGTAGCCCAGCTTGCCGTATACCGCGACGCCGTTGTCCCCCGAGACCGGGCTCTGGTTGAGGCGACCGTTCGAGAGGCCAGCGACGCCGATGAATCCGTCCTTCAGCACGGTCACTTCCGCGAACGGCTCCGTGGTGAAGGAGTCCATGAGGTAGTTGCCGACGAACGGGTTGTACATCACGGCGGCATTGTCGGAGCGGCGGAAGTGGGTATCGCCGTAGTTGATCTCGTCCATGCCGAAGCGGAACCGTGCGACGTCCATCACGCCCGAGAGGAAGTCCTCCTTGAGGAAGTCGAGGTTGTCGACCTGGAAGTAGCCCCCTTTGACGTAGGCCTCGGTGTGGTTGCGTGAGGAGAGGTAGGTGCGGAGGTGCATCCGCATCCCATCGGCGATCTGGACGTCGAGGTTGAGGTTCGCCGTCGGCAGCGCGAAGTTGGGCGCGAGGTCGACGAGGTTTAGCGAATCGTTCGACTGGCTCAGGCCCTGGAACTGGATGGCGAAGTCGCCGCCGACGTGGACTTTGAGGCCGTCAAACGGCACGCCGACCTCGATGCCGCCGCGTGACGTGTAGGCCTGCTTGGGAACCTCGAACACGTTGAGGCCCGCCTGGCCCGGCGGGCGGTAGTACTGCAAGTCGTTGGTGTAGCGCAGGTCCGTGGCCGGCTGCGCAAAGGCGCTCCCCGAAAGGAGCAAGAGCGAGAGGAGAAGAGTCCAGTGGCGTGTCATGGGGGTGAGGGTCATGGGTGATGAGGACGGATCGAGTCGGAAGCTGGAAGCAAGGCCTGCTTAGTTCGAGCCGAGGGGACTGACGGTGACGTCGAAGTAGACCGTGACCTCGTCTCGGGTCTTGAGCGTGCCGAGGAGGACGGTCGGCGGGTCGATGCCGAAATCCGTCATCAGGAGGGTGTGCTGGCCGGTGAAGCGGAAGCGGCCGTCGTCCAGTGCCTTGCCCTTGACGGTCATCTGCGCGGGACCTATGGTTCCAGAGATCGTGAGCCGGCCGGTCGTGCGGATCGTGGTCCACCCGTCGGCCTCCGGTGCACCGAGCGTCGCGCTCGTGAGCGTGTAGCGGATCGGCGTCTGGCCGAGCGCGTCGCGCAGATGGCGGTTCATCGTGCCGTTGCCGCAGTCGATGCTCTGCACCGGGATCGTCACGATCGTGCCGCCGAGCGAGGTCAGGTCGGTGCCTTCCACGTCGGCGTCGAGCGTGCCGGCGAACTGCCCGACCTGGCAGTCCCAGTCGCGGATCGACGAGGTGCCCTCGACCCAGATCTGGCCGCTGCGGTCAAAAGTGAAAGAATCGGAGGCCCAGCCCGCTGCGCCGAGGACGAGGAGGGCGAGGGTGGGGATGAGGAGGGAGCGTGTCATGGGAGGGTTGGGAAAGGTGGGGGGGTCGGGAGACGCCGGGGTTCCACCGCAGCGTTCGATCCAAGAACCCATGCGGCCATCTCAGCGTGGGGTGATTTTCTCGGTGGGGTCAGGACGCCGGCTCGTCCGGCACGTCGTCATCCCACGTCAGGATGTCGGCCTCGGAGCGGGGGCGATCAGCGCACGAGAGGTCCGACGCCGGGGGCGACCCGGGCCGCTTCTCGGTGAGGTTGTGGCCGAGCGCCTGCCAGCGGGGCGCGAGGTAGGCGTTCCACTCGGCGTAGTGCGCCCACGTCTCGGGCAGCTCGTCCTCGGGGTAGATCGCCTCGACGGGGCACGCCGGGACGCAGGCGTTGCAGTCGATGCACTCGTCGGGGTGGATGGCGATGAAGTTCGGCCCGACGTAGAAGCAGTCCACGGGGCAGACCTCGACGCAGTCGGTGAAGGTGCAGCCCACGCAGGGCTCGGCGACGACGTAGGCCATGAGAGCAAATAGGTTGAAGAACAGACGATGTGCGGCACCCCGGCCGGTGCCCGAGCCGGGTCACGCGGCGACCGGCTCGGGCACCAGCCGCGCGGTAATGCCGAGGGCTGCGTTGGTCTTGCGGATGGATGCCGCCCCGTCCCCCTCGATTTCCGCGAGGGCCCGGATGGCGTCGATGGTCTCGGGGATGACGATGGCCTGGTTGTCGACCATGTAGGCGTAAAACGCCTCGTCGCCCTGCACCGTCAGCATATCCTCCCAGAGCGCCACTTCGTAGAGGTTGTCGTGCGGGCGGCCGAGGTCGGCCATGAGCTCCTTGACGGTGTTGAGCGCCGTCAGTCCGTCGGCCATGCGGATGAAGGCGATGCGCGACGAGGTGCGGAAGGCGTCGAGCACCTCGTCCTTCGAGGCCTCGCGCGTGAGCTGGACCGTCCAGTAGTGGAGGTGGGCGAGCGTCTCGGGCACTTTGACGGCCATCGTCACCACGTCGAGCTCGGGGTCGACGGTCTGGGCGTCGGGACCCTGGTGGCTCGGAATCTCCGGCTCGGGGACGAGCGTGTTCATGATGCCGCCGAGGTGGCTCTCCCACGGGTCGGTGGCGCGGCGGAGCAGCGTCCCCCGCGCCCGCTTCAGGAGGCCGGCCCGCTTGAGCGCCGAGAGCGTGCGGACGGTCGAGGTCGTGTTGCACGAGACGACGCGCGTGCTGTCGCGGCCGAGGGCGGTGTCGTAGTTGTTCTCGGCGGTGAACGAGTGCCCGGTGACGGCGTGCTTCTCGCCGCCCTGCACGATGAACTTGATCCCGCGATCGCGGTAGCGCTCGACGTTCTGCGCGGCCACTTTCTTCGGCGTGCAGTCCACGACGATATCGGCGTCGTCGAGGAGATCGTCGAGGGTGCCGGCGGGGTCGAGGCCGGCGTCGTCCATCGCGCGGACGTGCTCGGGCGTGGCCCCGTAGAGCGGGTAGCCCTTTGCGCGGGCGACGGTGACGCGCCAGTCCGTCGCCACGTCGGCGACGCCGGCGAGGGTCATGTCGTCCTGCGCCGCCACGGCGTCGGCAACGCGCTTGCCGATGACGCCGTAGCCGTTGACGGCTACGCGGACGTTCTGTGAGTCAGTCATGGGAATTCCTCTCGGTGATTGGGGTGGTTGATGAGGGTGAACGGAAATCACAGCCGACCGCGGCGCCAGAGCGCCCAGGCGAGGCCGAAGACGAGGAGCACGGCGAGGACCGCCACGGCCACGAAGGCCGGGTGCGCGCCCGTCGGGTGATAGGCGAGGGCGAGCAGGCTGCCCCCGACGACGAAGGCGGCGGCGAGCACGCTGGCGGCAACGCGGTTGGCTGCCCGGTCGAGCCGCTGCAGCGTCTCCGGCGAGGGGTCCGTCGTGACGGTGAGCGGCAGCGCGCCGTCTTCGAGCCGTCGACTCAGGCGGCGGAGCTGGCGCGGGAGCGTCTCGCCGAGGTCGGCGAGGTCCGCGAGCGACCCGCTCAGGCGGCGGGCCTGGGCACGCGGTGAGAGCGTGCGGAGCCAGAACCGCCGGACGTACGGGAGCGAGAACGCGAGGATCTCGAAGTCGGGATCGAGCCGGAGCGCGGTGCCCTCGGCCATCGCGGTCACCTTCGCCAGCTGGACGAGCTCGGCCGGAAGGCGGAGGTGGTGCCGGCGGGCCACGTCCATGATCTCCTGGAAGGCCTCGGCGGCGGCGATCTCCCTGAGTGGGCGCGTGGCGTAGCGGCGGCGGAGCCGCTCGAGGTCCTGCTTGAGCGGACCGCGCGCGACGGCCTCGCCCGTCACGCCCAGCGCTGTCAGCTCGTCGACGAGGCGGTCGGTGTCCTCAGCCGCCAGGGCGAGGACGATGCGGAGCAGGGCCTGGCGCGTGGCCGCGTCGAGCGCGCCGACCATCCCGAAGTCGAGCAGCCCGATCCGGCCGCCGGGCAGGACGAGGACGTTGCCGGGGTGGGGGTCGGCGTGGTAGAACCCGTTGCGGAGCACCATCTGGAGCATGACGCGGGTGGCCGTGCGGGCCAGCTCGCGGCGGTCCACCTCGGCGGCGTCGAGGGCCGCGGCGTCGTCCACCTTGATCCCGTCGAGCCGCTCCATCGTGAGCACGCGCCGGGCGGAGCGCTCGGCGAAGACGGCCGGGACGTGGAGCATCGGCTCGTCGGCGAAGTCGCGGCGGACCTGCTCGGCGTGACGGGCCTCGGCGGCGTAGTCGAGCTCGGCGCGGAGCGTGAAGCCGAACTCACGGACCCACCCCTGGACGTCGTAGTCGCGGCCCCACCTCGTACGCGAGGCCGCCGCGCGCGCGAGGTCGCCCAGGAGCACGAGGTCCGCCTCGGCCTGCGCCTCGACGCCGGGCCGCTGCACCTTCACCACGACGGCCGTGCCGTCGGGGAGCGTGGCCGCGTGGACCTGCCCGATGGAGGCCGCCGCCAGCGGCTCGGGGTCGAAGTCGGCGAAGAGGGCGTCGAGCGGCTCCCCCAGCTCGGCCTCGACGACGGCGCGGACGGCCTCGAAGGGCACGGGCGGCGCGTGGTCCTGGAGACGGGACAGCTCCGCCGCGATTTCGGACGGGACGAGGTCGGGCCGCGTGCTCAGCACCTGCCCCAGCTTGACGGCCGTGACGCCGAGGTCTTCGAGGGCGAGGCGGAGGTGCTCGGGCCGGGTGTAGGGCGCCTCGCGCGCCTCGTGGCGGAGCACCCCGCGGTGGAACGGGGCGAAGCGGCCGAGCCCTAGGTCGAGCACAAGCCAGCCGAGCCCGTGGCGGGCCAGCGCCCCCGCGATCTGGCGGAGCCGCTTCTGCCGCGACGGCGGGCGCACGGGCGGGGGCGCTGTGAGGAGGCCGCTCATGAGGCCGTCCGGCTGAGGGCTCGCGGAGCCGGCTCCGATTCCAGCCACCCGCCGTCGAAGCCGGCACGGCGCAGCCCCTCGCGCACGTAGGGCGAGCGCCCCACCCGCTCCCAAACGAGCCCCGTGCGGTGGTTCTCGAACATCAGCGCGAGGGCGCCCTGGTCGATGCCATAAGCCCAGGGGCAGGTCCAGGCAGCCGGGTCCCCCTCCCGCGTGGGGAACGTGGGGTTGAAGGCGGACTCGAACCCGTAGGGGCTCGACGCGCCGACGTGGAGCGCCTCGAAGCGGCGGAGCGTGGGCAGCACGACCCCCGGGGCGAAGGGGAGCGAGGTGGCGGCGGCCCACGGCGCAATCGTGCCGTCGTCGGGGCCGTAGGGCGCGCCGCGGGCGCTGTACCCGAGGAAGCGCCGCTCGACGCCGTCCACGACGAGGGTGGTGGGACCGGGGCCGTGGCAGGCCGTGAACCCCCAGCAGCAGTCGCAGTAGCCTTCGAAGCCGAGGGGGTTGCGGACGGCGTACTCCCGCTGCACGAGCGTGGCGCGACGGGAGTTCTCGAAGTAGTCGCTCCCCTTCTCGCGCATGTACGCATCCTGGATTCCACGGAAGTCGATCCAGAGGTGCGAGTACTGGTGGATGAAGAGCGGGCCGGCGTAGAGCAGTTCGTGCCCGTAGAGGCACTTCCACGCGTACGTCCGGGTCCACGCTCGATAGCTCTCGGCCTGGATCGGATGCGTCGGCGAGCCGAGGGCGAGGACGTAGAGGATCAGGGCCTCGTCGTACCCCTGCCAGCGGTACGGGAGGAACCCCGACTCCGGCCGCCATCCGTGGGTCAGCGTGAGACCCCCGTTCAGCGCCCATAGCCAGTCGACTCGCCGGTAGAGCGCGTCGGCGACCGCGCGGATCTCCCGTTCGTCCTCGTCGTCCCCGTCGAAGTAGGACGCCGCCGTCAGCGCTCCGGCCAGGAAGAGCGCCGTGTCGATGGTCGAAAGCTCGGACTCCCACGCCCGGCGACCGGTCTCCATGTCGAGGAAGTGGTAGTAGAAGCCCCGGTGCCCGGTCGCGTCGGGGGCCTCGCCCTGCGGACCGTCGCGGAAGGAGCGGAGGACGCGGAGAGTGCGCTCGGCCGCCTCGGCGCGGGCGAGCAGGCCGCGTGCCACGGCGATGGGGTACGCCCCGAGCGCCATGCCCACGGCCGCGATGCTGCACGCCGTGCCGGGCATCGTGCTGTCCGCCACGAGGCCGGTGTGCGGGTGCGCCGCGTCGAGGAAGTACCGGAGCGCGTCGCCCTGGAGGGCGTCGAGCAGCCGGTCGGCGTCGGTGGGCGTCGTCATGGCTCAGCCCCCTGGATCCCCGTCGGCGAGGCGGGCTCGTGGGGCCAGACCCAGTCGCGGACCTCGGGCAGGTCCTGCCCGTGCCGGGCGATGTAGGCTTTGTGCTCGACGAGCCGGTCGCGCATGGCCTGCCGCACGTGGGGGCCGTGCGGCCCGACGGCCGGCACCCGGTCCACGACGTCCATCACGAGGTGGAAGCGGTCGAGGTCGTTGCGGACGACCATGTCGAACGGGGTCGTCGTGCTCCCCTCCTCCTTGAAGCCGCGGACGTGGAGGTTCTGGTGGTTCGTCCGGCTGTAGGTGAGCCGGTGGATGAGCCAGGGGTAGCCGTGGAAGGCGAAGAGGACGGGCTTGTCGGTCGTGAAGAGCCCGTCGAACTCGCGGTCGGAGAGCCCGTGCGGGTGCTCGCGCTCGGGCTGGAGCCGCATGAGGTCGACGACGTTGACGACGCGGACGCGGAGCTCCGGGAGGTGCCGGCGGAGGAGGTCTACGGCGGCCAGCGTCTCCAGCGTCGGGACGTCGCCGCAGCAGGCCATCACCACGTCCGGCTCGGCGTCGCGGTCGTTGCTCGCCCACTCCCAGATCCCGATCCCGGCGGCGGTGTGCTTGATGGCCGCGTCGAGGTCGAGGTACTGCGGCTCGGGCTGCTTCCCGGCCACGATGACGTTGACGTAGTGGCGGCTCCGGAGGCAGTGGTCGGTGACTGACAAGAGCGTGTTGGCGTCGGGCGGGAGGTAGACTCGGACGACCTCGGCCTTCTTGTTGACCACCACGTCGAGGAAGCCGGGGTCCTGATGGCTGAACCCGTTGTGGTCCTGCCGCCAGACGTGCGATGTGAGGAGGTAGTTGAGCGAGGCCAGCGGCCGCCGCCACGGGATGTCGCGCGTGACGTCGAGCCACTTAGCGTGCTGGTTGAACATCGAGTCGACGATGTGGATGAAGGCCTCGTAGCACGAGAAGAAGCCGTGGCGGCCGGTCAGGAGGTAGCCCTCGAGCCAGCCCTGGCAGAGCTGCTCGCTCAGGACCTCCATCACGCGGCCGTCGGGGGCGAGGTGGTCGTCGCTCTCGAGGATCGGCCCCATCCACGCCCGGTCGGTGACCTCGAAGAGGGCCGAAAGCCGGTTCGAGGCCGTCTCGTCCGGGCCGACCACGCGGAACGTCTCGGGGTTCATCGCCATCACGCCGCGGAGGAGCCGCCCCATCACGCGCGTCGCCTCGCCCATGACGGCCCCGGGCGCGGGGACCTCGACGGCGTAGTCGCGCCAGTCGGGCATCCGGAGGTCCTTCAGGAGCAGGCCGCCGTTGGCGTGGGGGTTCGAGCCCATGCGTCGGTCCCCCTCGGGAGCGAGGGCCGCCAGCTCGGAGACGAGGCGGCCGTCGGCGTCGAAGAGCTCCTCGGGCCGGTAGCTCCGCAGCCACGCCTCCAGCATCGCGAGGTGCTCCGGGTTCTCGGCCAGCCCCGCCAGCGGCACCTGGTGCGAGCGGAACGTGCCCTCGACGGGGACGCCGTCGACCTCGTCCGGCCCGGTCCACCCCTTCGGCGAGCGGAGCACGATGAGGGGCCAGCGCGGACGCTCCGTGATGCCGTTCTCTCGTGCGTCCTGCTGGATGCGCTGGATCTCGGCATAGGCTTGGTCGAGGGCAGCGGCCATCCGCTGGTGCATCGCCTCGGGCTCGTCGCCCTCGACGAAGATGGGCGCGTAACCATAGCCGACGAAAAGGGCCTCCAGCTCCTCACGCGGCATCCGCGCCAGCACGGTCGGCCCGGCGATCTTGTAGCCGTTCAGGTGGAGGACGGGGAGGACGGCCCCGTCGCGGACCGGGTTGAGGAACTTGTTCGAGTGCCAGGACCCGGCGAGCGTCCCCGTCTCGGCCTCGCCGTCGCCGACGACGCAGCAGGCGAGGAGGTCCGGGTTGTCGAAGACGGCGCCGAAGGCGTGGGCGAGCGAGTAGCCGAGCTCGCCGCCCTCGTTGATGGAGCCGGGCGTCTCGGGCGAGGTGTGGCTCGGGATGCCGCCGGGGAAGGAGAACTGCCGGAACAGCCTCCGCATCCCCTCGGCGTCCTGCGTGATGTCCGGGTAGTGCTCGGTGTAGCTCCCTTCGAGGTACGTGTTGGCGACGAGGCCGGGGCCGCCGTGCCCCGGCCCGGTGACGTAGAGCACGCTCGGGCCGTGCTCGCGGATGAGGCGGTTGAGGTGGACGTAGACGAAGTTGAGCCCGGGCGTGGTGCCCCAGTGGCCGAGCAGACGCGGCTTGACGTGCTCCAGCGTGAGCGGCTCGCGGAGGAGCGGATTGGCGAGGAGGTAGATCTGTCCTACCGAGAGGTAGTTGGCCGCGCGCCAGTAGGCGTCGATGCGGCCGACCTCCTCATCGGTGAGGGGGCGTGTGTCCGTCTGTTCATCGGTAGTCATGGTGGATTGAGTCTTGGGGAGAGTCTGTTTCGGTACCGTTCGGCGTGGCCGGAAGGAGTGCCGGGGTCAGGCGTCGGCGACCTCCTCCCTGAGTGGGGCGGCGCGTTCCCCTCCCGAACCGGGAGCGGGTCCTCCGAGGGCCGGTCCTCGGCGCGTCGTCACGGCGAGGCCGACGAGTCCGGCGACGACGAACAGGACCGAGATGATCTGCGACTGCGGCAGCCCGAAGGCCGCCTCGGGGTTGACGCGGATCTCCTCGATCAGGAAGCGCTCGGCCCCGGCGAACACGGCGTAGAGCGAGAAGAGCCAGCCGGCCTTGAACGGGTGTTTCCGAAGGAGCCACAGGACGCCCGCGAGAGCCGCCGCCATCGCGAACTCGTAGAGCATCGTCGGGTAGACGCCGTCGGGGGCGGAGAGCGCGCACTCGGCCCCCCGGACCTGCACGTTGAAGGCGACGGGGTCCACGGCCGTCCGCCCCGGACCGACGACGTTGCGGGGGAACGTCTCGCTCCAGAGGAAGCCGGGGATCCACGAGGGCTTGTCGGCGAGCGACGAGCAGACGCCCCAGTCGCCGTCGCCGGCGAGGTAGCACCCGACGCGGCCGATCCCGTAGCCAAGCAGCAGGCCCGGCGCGGCGGCATCGGCGAGGCGGGGTACACGGACGCCCTTGCGGTAGGCGTAGACCGCGACGGCGATCGTCGCCACGACGAGGCCGCCGTAGAACGTCAGCCCCGAGGTCGAGAACACCATCCCGGCCGGGTCCTGCACGAACTCGTCCCAGTAGTCGACGACGTGGAACAGCTTGGCCCCGAGGATGCCGAAGCCGCCCGCGAGCAGCATCAGGGTCCAGACGAGCGCCGAGGGGCTCTGCGTCGTCGTCCGCACGCGGCCCTTGTCGTCCTTGCCCGAAACGCGGACCGCGCCGACGAGGCCGATGCGGTACATCCGGTCGAGCTCCTGCCGCGTCATCCACGCCGCCGTGAGGAGGGCGAGGGCGACCATCAGCCCGAACGAGTAGAGCGGGAGCGCGAGGTCTACCCCGAGGAGGTCGTCGAAGAGGTCGCTGATGCGGGGGTACATGCAGGGTGCGGTGAGTCAGGCCGGTGGGCTGTTCGAGCGGCAGGGGACGTGGCGGTCAGGTGCCGGGTCGTGCCGGATCGTCGGTGCCGAGGTCGTCGGTCGGCATCGTCGCGTCTCGCTTCCGGCGGGCTTTCCACCAGGGCACGACGTAGACCAGGACGACGATGAGCAGGAGGAGGCCGCCGAGCCAGAGGGTGAGGCCGTAAGGGACGTCGTGCATGAGAATGGGGGGCGAGGGGTTTACGCTTCAGGGTCGGTAGGGCGCATGGCTCCGCCCTCGTTCTCCCACCGCTCGACGGCGCGGAGGAGGGTCAGGTCCGTGGCCGCGCGCTCGCCGTCGTCGTCGCGAACCCGGAACCGCACCCGGTCCCCGGCAGCCGGGGCGTCGATGCCGCACGCGCGGAGCGTGTCGGAGCGCACCGTGCACGGAGGCGCACCGTCGTCGGAGGAGATGAGTCCGACCCCTTGCACGGCGTCGAACCACTCGACCGTGCCCGTCGCGTGGGTGGCTTGCTCTTCGATCGTAGGCATTGGTTTTCTCAGGCTGTGTGTGAACCGCGTGGCGGCGGGGATCGCGGCCCCCTCCCCTACCGGGTGCGGGGCCGCCTTGGACGGGACTGATGACCCGGTGGCGAACGATCCTTGGTGACCGTACATCTCGCGCTGTTAGTCCTCATATTCGAATGCGTATTCATGGCAGTATCACCCGTCCGTCCGCCCGTCACAGCCAGCGCCGAGCGGTCCAGCCGACCAGCTCAGCGATCATCCCGCCCCATGGGCGTCTCGACCAGCCGGGAGCGGTGAGCTCCACCGCATCGCCCAGGTCGTTCCGGAACTGTTCTTCGAGTGCCGTGCATAGCCCCCGGTTCGCGGAGAAGAGGTTGAGCTCGTAGTTGACGAAGAAGCTGCGGTAGTCCAGGTTCGCCGTGCCTACCGTCGCCGCCACCCCGTCGACGACGGCGGTCTTGGCGTGGAGCACACGTGGCTGGTATTCGAAGACCCGAATGCCCGCCGAGAGCAGCGTCCCGTAGGTGGCCCGCGCTGCCCAGCGCGCGACCGGGACGTCGCTCTTTCCGGGGAGCAACAGGCGCACGTCCACGCCGCGCCGGGCGGCCCGCACGAGCTCGTTCTGAGTGCGGCGGTCCGGCACGAAGTAGGGGGTCGTGACGAAGAGACGCCGCTCGGCGCGCTGCAGGAGCCGGTCGTACAGGCAGTGGACCTGATGTCGGCAGATGCGGGAATGGTTGGGGATGAGCGCGTCTCCGTCCTGGGTGCCCGTCGGGGCTGCGCCCCCGCGCTCGCCCGCCCAGAACGCCTCGGACAACTCCGACGCGCGCGTGGCTAGAGCGCCGCGCAACCGAATGTGGGTGTCCCGCCAGCGCCCCGGCCCGAACGCCGACCTCGAGCTCTCGCGGTGGAGGTTGAAGCCGCCCACGTACGCCTCGCGGCCGTCGACGACGAGGAGCTTGCGGTGATTGCGCCGGTAGAACCGGGAGGGCTGGCGCCAGCTCCACCGGCGAAAGCGGCGGACCACCACGCCCTGTTGCCGCAGGTAGCGCTCGAGGCCGCGCGAGAACGAACCCATCGAGCCCGCCGCGTCCACCATCAGGCGCACGCGGAGGCCAGCGCGGGCTCGAGCGGCGAGGGCCTCGCCGATGCGCCAGCCCACCTCGTCGGCGGCGTAGATGTAGGTCTCCACGTCTACGCTTCGCCGGGCCCCTCGGATGGACGCGACCATGGCGTCGTATAGGTCGTCGCCCTCGGTAAAGAGCGCGTAGTCGCTCGTGCCGCCCGTCGGCCAGGGCACACACTCGACCCCGGAGTGCTTCCCGCACCGGGGCTCGGTATCGGTCGCTGCGCTCCGTGCGGTCGTGGCCCCGCTGTGAGCGAGACGTGGCACCCTCGCGTCGCCTTTGGGCGCAATGACGGCTGCCGACGGGGCGCGCACGCCATCGGCCGGCCGAGCAGGCGGGGTCTGCATGAGAGCGCCTCGTGGAGGGCTGGCGGTGTCGGAGGGTGCCCTCATGAGCCGTTGCGCGAGGAGTGGAGGGGAACTGGAACGGGTGCGGGGCGCGGAGTGTGGCGCAGGCCTACGGTCCCAGCGGCGACGGCCAGGGCGACCCCACCGGCGGCCAGGAAGGGCAGGTCCACCTGCCAGGCGAAGAGGAGGCTCCCGACGAGCGGGCCGAGGATCTGCCCCAGACCGCCGGCGGTGCCCAGCAGCCCGAGCCCCGTGCCCGCCTGGGGGCCGCTGCGGTCGGCGGCGAGCGTGAGGAGGTTCGGCGTGACGAAAGCAACCCCGAGCGCCAGCAGGCTCACGGCCGCGAGCACGGCCGGGACGCGAGTGAGGACGGGTAGCAACAACAACCCCACGCCCAGCATCCCGAAGCCCAGCGCGACCTGGACCCGCACCCGGACCCGCCCGCTCAGCCACCCGACGGCCCCACCCTGGAACACGGCCATCACCAGCCCGCACAGCGCGAAGGCGACGCCGATCTCTCGCAGCCCGAAGCCAAGCACGCGGTCGGCGTAGAGCGCGAAGACGGCCTCGAAGAGCGTGAGCGCGGCCTGGGCGACGAGCACGAGGGCGAGCACGCCGCCGAGCCGTCGGGCCAACAGGCCCCACCGCACCGGCACGCGGGCTACCTCTTCCGGCGCGGCGGCGCGCCTCGGCGCCGGGAGCGACTGGCCTGGGAGGTAGCGGGCCACCAGCGGTACCGCGGCCAGCGTCAGGCCCGCCGCCACGAAGAAGGGGATCGAGAACCCGTCGAAGACGAGGTGCCCCGACGTGAGGGCCACGTGCCATGCCTCGCGCGCCAGGAGCCCGCCGAGCGCGGGTCCGGCGACGAAGCCGAAGCTGACGGCCGTGCCCAGCCATGCCATCGCCCGGCCCCGCTCCCCCTCCGGGACAGCGTCGGCGATGGCCGCGCCGGCGGCCACGACGAGCGCCGCCGCGAACGCACCGCCGGCCAGGCGGGCCCCGTAGAGGAGTCCGAGCGAGGTACCCAGCCCGAAGGCCACTTGCGAGAGGGCGACCCCGACGAGGCCGAGCATCACGAGCGCCTTTCGGCCGTGCCGGTCTGACCACCATCCCCACAGCGGGGCCAGCACCAGCTGCGTCACCGCATATGCACTCGTGAGCGCCCCCACGTGAAGGGCCACCCGCGCCTGCGTCGCCGCCGGGCCGAGGGTGAGCCGCTCGACAAACGCCGGCAGCACCGGGAGCGTGAGGCCGAATCCGATCATGGCGAGGAAGAGGGCGAGGAAGAGGAGGAGCAGATGACGTGGCATCAGGGGGTTACCGGGACGGGGCGTAGAAGCCATTCGCCGAGGGCCGGTCAGGGCCGGTCAACACCGAACCGGAGCCGCGCGCGGCGGCCACCGACGTCATCGTGGCCGGAGTCTCGTCCGTCGCCCACGTCGCGTCGATGGCGCGCGCCTCTTCCCGTTCCAGACACTCCGTCTCGAGTTGGACCGTCGAGAAGTAGACGTCGAAGTCGTCCCGGAGTACCTCGAAGATGCGCCGCTGGAGTGCCTGCCGTTCGACGCCTCGGTCCACGAGGGCGTGCAGCGAGACGACGTTCTTGCCGGTCGTGAGCGCCCAGGCGTGGAGGTGGTGCGCCTCGCGCACGCCCGGGAGCGCCTCGACGGCGTCCTTTATGGCCCCGAGGTCGAGGTCGTCGGGGACGGCCTGGAGCAGGATCTTGAGCGAGCCCTTGATGATCCCCCACGAGGCCCACACGAGCACGACGCCGAAGCCCATCCCCAGGATCGGATCGATGGCGAGGAAGCCCGTGAACCGGATGACCAGGGCGGCGACGATGATGAGGAGGCTCCCCACGAACGTCTGCATGACGTGCCAGAAGGCCCCCTGCATGTTGAGGTTCCCCTTCTGCCGGGCGTAGAGGAGCCGGAGCGCGATGACCTCGGTCACGAGGCCACCCGCCGCCGCCCACAGCATCGGCCCGGTCTCGACCTCCATCGGGTCGCGCAGCCGCATCGCCCCCATCCAGAGCACGAGCGCGGCCATGCCGAGGAGGAAGAGCCCGTTGAAGAGCGCCCCGACGATCTCGGCGCGGATGAGCCCGTAGGAGGCCCGGTCCGTCGCCGGGCGCTCAGCGTACCGACCTGCGACGAGGGCGACGAGCACGCCGCCGACGGCCGAGAACGTGTGGAAGGCGTCGGACGTGACGGCCACAGACCCGGTCCAGAGCCCGATGGCGAGCTCGACGACGAAGTAGACCCCGGTGAGGAGGCCGGAAATCTTGAGGGCGCGGGCGTTCCCGGCCGTCACGGCCGGGGGGCCGTGGCCGGCGGAGCCACCGGAGGAGGGGTGCGCGGGGTTCATAGCTCGTAGGTGTTCAACGCGAGAGATCGTAGAGGCCGCTTTGTGCCGACCGGGCAGCGCCACCCGTGGCTGGGGTCCCCCAACGGCGGTAGAGCGCGTTGTAGACGAGGGCGAACCCGCCCCCGAGGTAGACGCCCCAGAGGAAGCTCTCGACCAGCCCCAGCAGGAAGCTGCCGAAGCCGATCCACTCGAACGCCGGGAGGACGATCTCGAGGAACTGGTGCATGTGGACGCTCTCGGGCGTGACGAGTCCGTAGGCGATGCAGAGGAGGTAGCTCAGCGTGGTGAACAGGGCAGCGGCCCAGGTGGTGAGGCGGAGGTTCAGCATGGCGGTTTCGGTCGGATGAACGGAGAGGCGGGTCAGTGCCGGTGCCTGGTAGGCTCGTCGGAGGGCGGCGGAATGCTGTCGTGTGCGCCGTGTCCGCCGTGGCTATGGCCGCCGTGCCCGTGGCCGAACAGGTGCATCGCGATGAAGGCGATGAAGAGGAGTACGAAGAACCAGTTTTCAGCGAGCCAGTCCATGTCGGGGTACGGAGTGGTGGGTGGAGAGCGAGTCTGCCGGAAGCGGTGGGGCCTCGGGGTCGAGGAGGGCCGCGAGGACGGTGCGGTGGGCGCGGACGACGCGGGCACCGGCCGCGACGCACTCGCGCCGGGCGCCGAAGTCGAGCGTGTCGATGGTGCGGCGGAAGGCAGGGCGTAGCACGAGGTCGGCCTGCTCGAAGCCGGCGGCGGCGTGGCTCAGGTTGCAGACCTCGACGGCCCGCCGGAGCGCCTGGAGGCCGTTGCGGACCTCGGCGCTCGCGAGGGCCTGCCCCGGGTCGACGGCGATCACCACGGGGTGGCCCACCTCCCGGGCGACGCCCACGGGGGCGAGGTCGGCGTAGGCTCCGTCGGCCAGCAGGAGGCCGTCTCGTTCGAGCGGCGGGAGCACGCCGGCGAGGGCCACGCTCGCGTAGACGGCCTCGGCCGCGTCGCCCGTCCGGATCACGTGGCGCCGCCCGCCACGGAGGTCGGTGGTGCTGACGGCGACGGGCAGGCGAGCGTCCTCCAGGTTTCGGCCGAGGGTGAGCGTGCGGAGGGCACGGAGCCCCGCCTCGCGGGCGGGCACGCCGATGCCCCACCCCGTCAGGAGCCGGTACGCGAACCGGGCACCGAGGCGACGCGCCCGGAGCCTGAGGCGGAGCGAGTCCCGCTGCTGCTCGGCCGTAGGCATCGGGGCCGGGAACGCCCCCGTATCCATCGCCAGGAGCGCCGGGTACCAGTCCTCGCGAAGTCCGTAGCCCACGCTGACGGCCGCGCCCATCGAGACGCCCACGAGCGCGGACGGGTGGTAGCCGTCGGCTTCGAGCGCGCGGAGCACGCCGACGTGGGCGAAGCCCCGCGCACCGCCGCCGGCCAGCACGAGCGTGAAGGGCCGGTGGGCAGAAGCGGTGGGACGGGGGGCGGCGGTGGACATCGGTCCGATCGGGTCTAGAGATAGGGGCTGTGGATGCCGAAGGCTTCGTAGAGCGCGTGTGGCACAGGCAGGAGGATTAACAGGAGGAGCGCGAAGGTGGCGGCTCCCAGCGCGACACGGCCGCGCCCCACCCGGCTCACGTCGTTGAGCGGGGGTACGTCCGAGGTGCCGGCGATGAGGTAGATGAGGAGCGCCCAGAAGAGCAGCCCGCTCCACACGAACAGTCCCAGCACGACGAGCGCTCCCAGCGCGGTGACGCCCACGATGCGGGCCGTCCGGTGCCCTAGCAGGGCGTGGACGAGGTGCCCCCCGTCGAGTTGGCCGACGGGGACGAGGTTGAGCGCCGTCACCAGGAGGCCCAGCCAGCCGGCAAACGCGACCGGGTGGAGCACGAGGCGGTGCCCTTCGAGGATGGCCTCGCCGAGCGCCGCCTTCGCGAGGAAGGCGAAGAGCACCGACGAGCCCACGTCGGCCCCGCCCATCATCATTCCTGGCGCAGAAGGCCCCGTTACCACCTCCGAATACTGGAGGCCGAGGAGGAGCGCCGGAATGGCGATCACGAGGCCCGCCAGCGGTCCGGCCACGGCCACGTCGAACATCTGCCGGCGGTCGGCGGCCAGCGACTTCATCTTGATGAAGGCCCCGAACGTCCCCAGTGCGAACGGGATGGGGATGAAGTACGGGAGCGAGACGGCGATGCCGTGGCGGCGCGCGGTGAAGTAGTGCCCGAGCTCGTGCGCGCCCAGGATGAGGAGGAGCGCCAGGGCGTAGGGCAGCCCCTCGGCGAACCGGCCCGGCTCGGCGAGGAGGTCGACGCCCCGGTGCGCGGCCCCGGCCCACGTCGTCGTCGCGAGAGTGGCGAGGAGGAGGGCGAGGTTGAGCCACGCCCGGCTCTGGCGCTGGGTGGGAGCCGGGAGCGCCCCGGCCGGGGCCAGCACGAGGCGCGGGTGGGCGGCATCGCTCTCCTGCAGGAGCGGCACGAGGTCGCTGGCGTCGAAGCGCCGGCGGAGCTCGGCGTAGGCCGCGTCCGGCGGCATCAGGAGCGGCCCCTCGATGACGTAGTGGTCTTTCACCCGATACTCCGCCAGCGGGTAGATGACGTCCACCGTCTGGAGGATGAGGTCTTCCGGTACGCCGCGTTCTAAGCCTCCCCCCTCCTCCGGCACCGCCCGCGCCGGGTCCTCGGCCGCCGCCTCGTCCGGCTCGTGCGCGACGAACAGCATGACGGCGAAGCACAGCGCGAGCGCCCCGAGCACCAGCCAGGGGCTGATCGTCACGGCGCTCGTGAGGACGAGCGCGAGCAGCACGAAGGGCAGCAGGCACAGCACGACCATGAGCAGGGCGTGGCTGCGGGCGGGCGGGCGCTTGGGAGAGTGGGAGTGCGGCATGAGTGAGGCGTCAGCAGTCCGGGGATTCGGGCGTGGCGTCGGGGGGCGCTGCCGCCTCTGCGTGGGGGCCGTGCTCGCACCAGAGGCACCGGCAGCGCTCGCCGTGGCAGGCCGGCTCGGCGAGCGGCGGGTGGGCCCCCTGCCGGGCGAGCTCGTGGAGGACGGACGTCGTGCGGGTGGGCTGGTAGAGCCGCCGGAGGGCTGCCACCGCGTTTCCTTCCGCTGCGCGGCCGAGCGCCCACTCGTAGCGCGCGGGAGCAAGCTGGCCTAAGACGACCCGGTTGGCGAGGGCGACCTCCAGCCCCGGCACGAGGAGCTGACGGCAGAGGGCGTCGTAGTTTTCACCCATGACGATCGCCCGGGCGGCCAGGACGCCGGAGAGCAGGGCGTGGCGCAGCCCGAGGCCCCAGAGCGCGTCCTGGAACCCCGCCCGTTCCCCCACGAAGTAGAACCGCCCGCTGCGCGTCCACGAGGCCGCCGTGCTGAAGTTGATCGCCCCCCCGCTCCGCCGGGGCGCACGCACGGCGCACCCGGTCACCTGCCGGACCGCTTCGAGGGTGTGGTCGAGGTAGGTGCCGCGCGGCTCCGTCTGGGCGGCCGGGTCGAAGATCCAGGTCGAAAGCGTCGCGCGTCCGCCGCGGACGAACAGCGAGGCGTAGCCGCCGGGGGCGAGGGCCGCGTCGAATAAGCCGAGGGCGGCATCCGGGTGGTCGGTCTCGAAGGCCACGCGCTCGACGCGGGCGTCGGCCGTGCGCGGGCCGGTCGCCACGACGACGTGGCGGGCGTCGCTGTGCGTGACGGGCTCCCCGAAGCGGAACGTGGCCCCGGCCGCCTCCGCCTGATCCTTCAGGCTCCGGTCGAGCGCGCCCTCGTGAGCGCCCCGCTCGACGAGGTAGAGCAGCGGGCGCGTGCCGGAGAGGGCGTGAGGCCGGCGCTCCGGCCCGTAGAACGTCACGGAATCGACGGGCTCGAAGCGAACACCGCTCGTGATGCCGAACCCGGCGAGCAGGGCCGCCGCGTCCTCCTCCGTCGACCAGTTCTCCAGGCTCTGCAACTCGCCGTCGAACCGCGCCCCGACGTCGTCGGCCTGCTCGAAGACGACGGGGGCGAAGCCCACACGGGCGAGGTAGAGCGCAGCGGCCAGCCCGGCCGGGCCGGCCCCGATGACGTGGACCTCGCCTGCGCTCACGTCGGAGCCCCTCTGTTCGACCCCGAGCGAAGGGGCATTGGTAGAGGCGGCAGCATGGGGGGGCATCGTGGTCAAGGAGTTCGGAGTCATGGCGTGGCCTCCATCTGGTAGGCATCCACACACGTGTCCATCGCAGACAGAGCGACGGAGCGGCCGTGGGTGCACCACAGGCAGGCGCAGCCCTCCTCCCCGCACGTCGTCTCACGCAGGTGGGGATGGATGCGGCGACGAGCGATCTCGTAGAGAAGCCTTTTTGAGTGGGTCGGTTGGTGGTGGTAGCGCAGGGTCCCCAGCAGGTCCCTCCCCTCCAGGCGGCGCAGCGCCCATTCATACCCGTGGTTGCCCAGTTGGGAGAAGAGGAGCCGGTTGGCGAGGGACACCTCCAGTCGAGGTACGAGGTGCTTCTGGCAGAGCGCGTCGTAGTCCTCGCCGTGGGCGACGGCGCGGGCGGCGAGGACGCCGGAGTGCATCGCGTAGCGGAGTCCGAACCCCCAGAGCGCGTCCTGGAAACCGGCCCGCTCGCCGACGAGATACCTCTGTCCCTGCCGGACCAGGGGCGCGCGCGGGCCGAAGGAGACGTACCCGCCGAACGGCCGGGGGCGCTGCATCGTGAGGCCGATCGTCTCGCGCAGGCGGTCGAGGGCGAGGCTGAAGTACCGGTGGGCTTGCTGGAAGTCGTCGAAGAGGCAGGTGGCGAAGGTGGCGCGGCCGTCGTAGACTAGGAGGTAGGCGTAGCCGCGCGGGGCGAGGTGCTCGTCCAGAAACGCGACGTATCCGTCGGGGTGCGTGGTCTCGAAGACGACCCCGCGCGCGATGGCATCCGGCCCGCGCGGCCCCGTCGCGACGATTACCGGTCCCGGGGGCGCGTGCTCGACGTGCTCGCCGAAGCGGATCTCGATGCCCGCCGCGAGCGCCTGCCGCTTCAGGCTCTGGTCGAGCGACGCCGGTGCGGTGCCCCGCTCGACGAGGTAGAACAGCGGTCGCGTCGGCCGGATCGGGTACTGCACCCCCGAAGGTCCGATGGCCGCCCCATCGCGGAAGGCCGCGCAGCAGAAGTCGGGCTCGATGCCGAGCGCAGCGACGGCCTCGGTCGCGTCCTCGTCCGTGGACCAGTTTTCCAGCCCTTGAAAGTCGCCGTCGAACCGCGTGCCCACGTCCGCCGCCTGCTCGATGACGACGGTTCGCAGGCCCGCCCGGGCGAGGGTGAGCGCCGCGGCGAGCCCTGCCGGCCCGGCTCCGATGACGTGGACGTCGGGTGCGCTCACGCCGCCTCCCCTCCCCGCTCCAGCTTGAGGAAGCGGGCGTTGATCGAGACGATGACGGTGCTCGCCGACATAAACACGGCGGCGACGGCCGGGCCAAGAAGAATCCCCGCACTGAAGAGCACGCCCGCCGCGAGGGGAATGGCGATGATGTTGTAGCCGGCGGCCCACCACAGATTCTGGATCATCTTCCGATAGGTCGCCCGCGAGAGCTTGACGACGGCCGTCACGTCGAGCGGGTTGCTCCGCACGAGGATGACGTCGGCCGTCTCGATGGCGACGTCGGTGCCGGCACCGACAGCGATGCCGACGTCGGCCTGGGCCAGCGCCGGGGCGTCGTTGACGCCGTCGCCGGTCATGGCGACGGAGAGGCCACGGGCCTGAACCTCCTTGACTTTGTCGGCCTTCTGCTGCGGGAGCACCTCGGCGAAGACCTCGTCGAGCCCGATCTCCTGCGCCACCCAGTCGGCCACCCGCTTGTTGTCGCCCGTGAGCATCATGGTCCGGACGCCCATCTCTTTGAGCGCCGCGATGGCCTCCTTCGACTCGGGCCGGATCACGTCGGCCAGCGCGAAGGCGCCGGCGAGCCGGCCGTCGATGAGGACGAAGACGACGGTCTTCCCCTGCTCGGAGAGCTGCTCGAAGCGGGGGTCCTCGATGGCGATCCCCTGCGCGCGGACGTAGCCGGGGCTGACGACCTTGACGTCGCGGCCCTCGACGGTGCCCTCGGCCCCCTTGCCGGGGATCGCGGCGAAGCCCTCGACGGCCGGCGGGCGCTCGACGGCGGCGGCGATCCCCTGCGCGATCGGGTGCTCGCTCCGCGCCTCGACGGCGGCGGCGAGACGGAGCAGCCCGGCCTCGTTGAGGCGGTCGTCGAAGACGAGCGTGTCGGTGATGCCGAAGCGGCCCTCGGTGAGCGTCCCGGTCTTGTCGAAGATGATGGCCTGGAGGTTCCGCGCCGCCTCGAACGCCGTCCGGTCGCGGATGAGGAGCCCGTTGCCGGCCGCGAGCGCCGTCGAGACGGCGACGACGAGGGGCACGGCGAGGCCGAGCGCGTGGGGGCACGCGATGACCATCACCGTCACCATCCGCTCGATGGCGAAGGCGAAGTCCATCCCCATCACGGCGGTCCAGACGAAGAGGGTGAGCGCGCCGCCGCCGAGGGCGACGATGGTGAGCCAGAGCGCGGCGCGGTTGGCGAGGTCCTGCGTCTTCGACTTCGACTCCTGCGCCTGCCGCACGAGGTCGATCACCTGGCTGAGGAAGCTCTCCTCGCCCGTCTTCTGCACCTCGACCGTGACCGACCCCTCGCCGTTGATGGAGCCGCCGATGACCTCGCCCCCGACCTTCTTCGTCACGGGGACGGACTCGCCCGTGAGCATCGACTCGTTAATCGACGTTTGCCCCTCGACGACGGCCCCGTCGGCGGGCACCTTCTCGCCGGGCTTGACGACGATGCGGTCGCCGTGGCGGAGGTCTTCGACGGGTACGTCCACGACGCTCCCGTCGGGCATCACCTTGTGCGCCTCGCTCGGCATCAGCCGGGCCAGCTCTTCGAGCGCCTTCGAGGCCCCCATCACGCTGCGCATCTCGATCCAGTGCCCGACGAGCATCACGTCGATGAGCGTGGCGAGCTCCCAGAAGAAGATGGTCCCCTCCAGCCCAAAGACGACGGCGCTGGAGTAGACGTAGGCCGTCGTGATGGCAATCGAGATGAGCGTCATCATCCCCGGCCGGCCGCCGCGGAGCTCCTCGTAGATCCCCTTGAGGAACGGCCAGCCGCCATAGAAGAAGACGACCGACGAGAGCGCCCAGAGCACGAAGAGGCTGCCGGGGAAGGCGAGCGCGTCGCCGAGCCCGAGGAACCGCTGGATCATCGGCGAGAGCGCGAGGATCGGGACGGTGATGGCGAGCGAGACCCAGAACCGCTTCTTGAAGTCCTCGACCATCATGGCGTGGTGGTCGTGCCCCATCTCGCCGTGGCCGGGCTTGTGGCCGTCGTGACCTCCGTGGCCGCGGTGGACGTGCTCGACCGGGCCGCGCCGGGCGTCGTCGTGGGAGCCGTGCGGGCCTTCCTCGGCGGCGTCGCGGAGCTCCTGCTGCTTGAGGCCGGGTTTCTCGCCCGGCGGTACCGGGTCCTGGAGGTCGTGTTCGTGGCCGGCCGGGGCCGGACGGTTGTGGTCGTGCTCGTGAGCCATGATCGTAGGGGGTGAGGGGCGAGGTGGAACGGGAGTCAGGGGGGCGCTCGGGGCGTGATCAGCGGACGGAGGTGTAGCCCCCGGGGACGCCGTTCTTCGAGAGGACGAGCTGCCAGAGCTGCGCGCCGCGCGCGCGGAACAGCCCGGCGCTCTGGAGGAGGTAGTAGCGCCACATCCGCCGGAACCGCTCGTCGTAGCGTCCCCGGAGGGACGGCCAGGCGCGTTCGACGTTCTCGTGCCACGCCATCAGCGTCCGGTCGTAGTGGGCACCGAGGTTGTGCCAGTCCTCCATCACGAACCGCCCTTCGGTGGCCCGCCCGATCTGCCGGATCGAGGGGAGCACCGAGTTGGGGAAGATGTAGCGCTCGATCCAGGGGTCGGTCGACCGCGTGGAATGGTTGCCCCCGATGGTGTGGAGCAGGAAGAGGCCGTCGTCCTTGAGGTGCCGACGCACGACGTCCATGAACGTCCGGTACCGTTTCACGCCGACGTGCTCGAACATCCCGAGCGAGACGACGTGGTCGAACGGCTCCGGCTCCTCGAAGGCGCGGTAGTCCTGGAGGCGGACCTCGATCGGGAGGCCCTGTAGCCTCGCACGAGCAAAAGCCACCTGCTCCTCCGACACGGTGATGCCGACGCCCTGCGCCCCATAGCGCTCCGCGGCATAGGCGAGGAAGCTCCCCCACCCGCAGCCGACGTCGAGCACGCGGTCGCCCGGCTTCAGCCCGAGCTTGCGGCAGACGAGGTCGAGCTTGGCCTCCTGCGCCGCGTCGAGGGTGTCGGCCTCGGCCCAGTACGCGCAGGTGTAGACCATGCGCCGGTCGAGCATGGCCTCGAAGAGGTCGTTGCCGAGGTCGTAGTGGCGCTGCCCGACCTCGAAAGCCCTCGACAGGCGCGTCCGGTCGCCGAGGCGCGCAGTGAGCGCCTGGAGGAGCGTCCGTGGGCTGCGGATCGCACGCCGAACGGCGGCCCGGACGTCTGGACGGAGGAGGCGGTGGAACGTCTCGTCGAGGCGCTCGCCGTCCCACCACCCGTCCACGTAGCTCTCGCCGAGGCCGAGCGGGCCGCCGCGAACGACCCGCTTGTAGAAGCGCTCGTCGTGGACCTGGATGTCCCACGGGTTCGGGCCGTCGATGGCGAGCCCCGCGTGGTCCGCCAGCTCGAGGACGACGCAGTGGGCGGGCGAGGTACCGGGGTGGTGAAGTGGACGAGGGCGTTCCGGGGGCCGTTTCGCCGGGGACGCTCCCTCCGAGGACGAGTGCCGGGACGGCCCTGCAGGCTGTACGCGGGTGCCCCCTGCATCGCCGACCGCAGGTCGAGCGGACCCGTTAGAGGTGTGGACGTGAGAGACAGGCTTCATGAGGGACTGGCAGGTTCAGTCGGTGAGGGCTAGCACGACGGAGCTTCCGTCCGAGGCGGTGAGCACCTGGCGGGCGAGGCCGCGATTCGGGGTGACGATCTCCTCCATGCGGTAACTCTGCGAGCGGACGCGGACGCCGAGCACGTAGAACTTGAGGTCGAGCCGTGACGCGAGCGTGTAGGCGGCCGGCGGCCCCTGCGTGGGCTGCACGGTCCGGTCGCGCAGGGCGATCCGGCTCCGGCCGCCGAGGAACCCCACCACGCCCTGCTCGACGGTGGCCTCCAGGCTGACCGGGGGCAGGGAGCCTGCGACCGGAGACGAGGGGTAGAGGACCTCGCCGCCGGTGACGCGCACCCGCACGCGCCGCCCCTCCGCCCCGACGAGGGCCAGCACGCTCATCACCATGTCGGCGTTCTCCACCCGGCACCGGATCGTCGTGCGGACGGTGTCGGTGGAGCCCCCGGCCTCGTCGGAACCGATCACCGTCACGGCCACCTCGATCTCGCCGTCGGCCTGGCGGATGCTACCGACCTCTAGCTCCTGGGTCTTCTGGAGCCGGCCTTGCTCGTCGAGGGTGCGGCGCTCGTACCGGTTCCCCTCGATCAAGAGCAGCGGCATCGCCGGATCCTGGGCGTGGATGGGAGCGGCCCACCCGACGCTCACGGCCACAAGGGCCATGCAGGCGACGCACTTCGCGATGCACTTTATGGAGGCAGTACGAGCCATCAGCGAGGGATTTCGGTAGGGCTCGAGGCCCGGCGCCGCGCTTTGCGCAGGGTCATCAGGAAGCCGAGGACGGGGTCTTTGAGCTGGGCATGGTGGAGCACGTCCCAGTAGTCGCTGACGGTGCGCTGGAGGAACGCGACCACGTGGCCGAGGGGAACGACGAGGAGTCCCGGCTGCGCCACCGGCTCGACGACGGAGGCGAAGACCACGAGCCGAACGCGGTGCCCGGCAGGCATCGTGGTCGTCCCACGGTCGATCAAGGCCTGCGCGAGGGCGTGGGCCTGCTCGGGCGCGCAGCAGCCGAACCGGGCCAGGACCACCTCGAGGACGTCCGGGCGGAGGAGCCCTTCGTTGAGGCGGGCGCGCCCCTCCTTCACCTCCCCCACGATCATATCGGCCTCCGTGCTCGCCACGCCCAGCACGGGGTCCGGCTCGAAGCGGGGGGGCGTCTCGCCTCGTGCTCCGGCGTGGCCCACGGTCCCCGTGGTGAGGCGTCCGGCCCCGGGGAACCGGAAGGCCAGCACGTCGAGGTCCGTTAGCGTGCGGTGACCGCCGTGGCGGGCGGCTTCCAGCACCGGGTACTCGGTGACGGTGAGGTAGCCGTTGAGTTGGAGGTACGTGCGGACGAGGGCGACGGCGTGGTCCATCAGGGAGCCGGGTTGGATGGGCAGGCGCAGTCGGTGTGGTCGTCGTCGGGGCAGGCCGTGCAGAGGGCTTCGAGCCGCTCGCGGAGCTGCTGCCGGGCGCGGTGGCGGCGGACGTTGAGGTTGTTCCGGGTGATGCCGAGGCGGCGGGCCACGTCCTCGGGGTCCCGCCCCTCGAGCTCGATCTCCTCGATGAGCACGCGGTACTCCGGCTTGAGCGTCGGGAGCAGGGCGCGGAAGCAGAAGCACAACAGCGCGGCCTCCCGGGGGGAGACGGCCGGGTCGTGCTCGGCGGCGTAGTCCGTCATGGCACGGCGCTCGCGGGCGCGGCGGCGGTGGGTGTCGTGGACGGCGTTGCGGACGATGCGGTAGAACCACGGGATCAGCCGCTCGTCGTCGCGGAGGTCGGGCGCGGCCCGGAGCGCCTTGAGCAGGCTGTGCTGGAGGACGTCCTCGGCGCGGGCGGGCGCGACCCCCTGCCCCTCGATGAACGCGAGGAGGAGGTGGCGGCTCTCGGCGAGGAGGGCGTCGAGGCGCGCGGCCGTGGGCTCGGACTCGGCCGGTTGGGGTGGGTGAAGGGTCATGGTGTTCATCGGGATACAGACGCCGGAGCGGGCGTGCGCTTACAGTCAGGCCGTCGTGACCTCCGGGTCGTGCGGGATCGGCTCGCGTCTCTGACCCTCGTCTGAGGGCTCCTCCGAGGGTTCCTCGTAGCGGACGCCGGGGCGCGGGATGAAGCGGGGGACCTGCGCGGCGTAGGCGTCGTAGGCCGCGCCGAAGCGCGCACGGACCTCCCGCTCCTCGATGCGAGCGAGTCGGGCGTACATCCAGACCAGGACGGGAAACATCGCCAGCGTCAGGATCGTCGGCCACTGCACGAGGAAGCCGAGCAGGACGGCCACGAAGCCGACGTACTGCGGGTGGCGAACGCGGGCGTAGAGCCCCGTCGTCGCCAGACGGCCCTCGCGCTGCGCCTCGTAGAGCACGCGCCAGGCGCTCATGATCACGAGGACGCCGCCGCCGATGAGCACGTTGCTCAGCACGTGGAGCACGTTGAAGTGGGCCGCCCACGGGCTCCCCTCCCCGATGCCGAGGAGGGTCTGCCAGAGGTGGCCGGCGTCGTGCGAGAAGAGGTCGAGGCCGGGGTACCGGCTCCCGAGCCACCCCGACAGGAGGTAGATCGTCAGTGGGAACCCGTACATCTCCGCGAAGAGTGCCACGACGAAGGCGCTGAAGGCGCCGAACTGCCGCCAGTCGCGCCAGTTCTTCGGGCGCGTGAAGCTGAGGGCGAAGACGACGAAGATGGCCGACATGACGACGGCCATCAGCCAGTATCCGTATTCGTAAGGTCCGTTCATCGGAGGGTGGGGTCAGGGGACAGAGGGCCTCGGAGAGGCGGGCGATTTCAGCGGGAGCCGTGCGGGCAGGAGCCGCCGCGAGGGGTTAGCCCCCACAGCACGACGCGCCCCCGGTATCGGACGCCGGTGCGGGAGCGAGGGCGGGCTCCTGGGTGCGGATGTGGATGAAGGCCTCCACTGGGAGGACGGCGATGACGCCGTCGCCCCGCTGCCCCGTATGGGCGGCACCGTGGATGGCCTGGACGAGCGGCTTCACGTTGCCTTCGTCGGCGAACACCTCGAGGCGTGCGTGGCGGGAAAGGTTGTCCCGGCCGAACGTGTTGGCGTACTCGCCCGCGCCGCGGACGTGGGTGACGGTGAGGCCGGCGGCCCCGGCCGCTACGAGCGCTTCGCGCACCTTGTCGAGGCAGCACTCGCGGATGATCGCGTTGATCTTCTTGTAGGTCATCGTCGGAGGGGTCAGGGGTTGAAGAAGGCCAGGGGTTGAAGAAGAGGACGCGCCGCAGCGGGGCCGGCTGCGGGAGAGGGGGTGGTGGTTGGGCCAAGGCCCGTCCCTCCTGCCGCTGCACGGCCCTCGCTGCGGGCGTCACAGCGCGTCGTAGTCGTCCCGGTCGATCAGCCGCACGAGCTCGCCGGGGCTCAGGCACGACACCTCGTGCATCCGGTGGCTGTGGCGGACGGCCACCTCCACGCCGGCTACGTCGAGGCGGTTGAGGCAGTGGGAGACGCCGGCGGCATCCGGGGCGCAGTCCTCGTCGGTGAGGACGCGCGCCTGCACGGCGTGCGGGGCGACGGTGCCCCCGACGAGCTCGACCGGCACCACGCCGGGCTTATGCGGGAGCCGCTCCGCATCGGGGGTGATGAGGACGGCGCGGGCGTCGGCCCCGGCAGGTTGGAAGTGCGACACCCCGCTTCCCACCTCCGGCAGGGGTACGTCGGAGCGGCTCGCGAGGACACCGATGAAGATGAGGGCGACCGCGGCGGCGAGGCCGAAGAGGAGGGTGCGGCGGGCGAAGGGAGTACGCATGGCTCGGCGGGTAGGCGAGGGCAGTTCTGCGTGGGCGAGCACGGCTGGCCCCACGTGAGAGGCACCCGAGGGTGCGGCCTGCTCGCTGCTCTAAACCTCGCTCCGCGCACCTTTGTAAAGCCTTAGCGTAACCTGAAAGTCTGTTAAGGTGAGAGGCCTGGCCGGTGATGCGGAGGGCTAGGTGCCCTCACTCGCGCGAGGCGGAGGACCAGTGGACGGCGGCGATGCGCCAGCCGTCCGGGGCCGCGGCGTCGCGGCGGAGGAGCGCCGCGACGACGGCGCGGTCTCCGGCGGCGAGCGCGGTGTGGAAGCGGTCGGCCGTGCGGCTGGCGGCCTCCGCGGCACGGGCGTCGTCGGCCGACATCGGCCCGCGCTGCATGCCGTCCATCCGGCTGTGGTCCATGCCTTCCATCTGGTCGTGGTCCATGCCGCCCGGCATCATGCCGCCCTCCTTCATTCGCTCCTTCATGCCTTCCATCATCTGGCGCATCTCCGGGTCCGCCATCATCCGCTCGCGCATGGCGGGGTCGGCCATCATCTTCTGGTGCATCCGCATCATCCGCTGCATCATGGCCTGGCGCTCGTCCGGCGACATCGCCTGCATCCGCTCCATCATCCGCTCGTGCATCTGCTGCATCTGCTGCCGGCGCTCGTCGGGCGAGAGGGCGGCCATCCGCTCGCGCATCGCGGCCATGTCGTGGTCGCCGCCCATCATGGGGTCGCCCTCCATCATCTCGTGCATCATCTGACGCATCTCGGGGGCGGCCATCATCATCCGGTGCATGGCGGAGTCGGCCATCATGCGCTCGTGCATCCGCATCATCTGCGGCATCATGGCTTGCATGTCCTCCATGCTCATCATGCCGTCGTGGTCCATCATGCCGCCGTGCTCCATCGGCATGGCCTTCATGGTGTCGGGGTGCTGGTGTTGGTGCTCCTGCGCGGAGGCGGCGGGCGTGAGCGCGAGCAGGAGGGCGAGGGTACACAGGGTGCGTTTCATGGCGGTACGGGGTTGAGTTGGGTTCTCGTGAGGAGCCGGGAGGCTCGAAGGGCTAGACGTATCGGACTTCGCGGGCCATCCCCGCCTCCAGATGGTAGACGTTGTGGCAGTGGAAGAACCACCGGCCGGGGTTGTCGGCGACGAACTCGAAGGCCGCGCGGCCCATGTGCGCCGGGACGAGGACGGTGTCCTTCCGCACGCCGCCCGAGCGGAGGTCGCCGGTGCGGAAGAAGTGGCCGTGGAGGTGCATCGGGTGGATCATCGGGCTGCGGTTGAACATGGTCACCCGGACGCGCTCACCCTCGCGGATCTCCAGCGGCTCGGCGTCGGGGTAGGCCTGCCCGTCGATGGTCCACGCCGACGACATCATCCCGCCCGAGAGCGTGAGGTCGAACGTGCGGTCCGGCCGTGCGGGGGGCGGGGCGTCCTCGACGCCGCGGAGGTCGTCGAGGCGGAGGAGCCGGCCGTTGCCCAGACCGTCTGGGAGCGCCCCGGCGGGCGGACGCGCCGCTGCGGCATCGCGGTAGCGCAGGACGGCCTGGGCCGGGGCGCTGTCGCCCTCGACCGTAGCCGCCGCGATCGGCCACGCGCCGGGGTTGTCGGCCTCGAGGACGACGTCGTAGCGTTCGCCCATGCTGACGAGGAGGGCGTCGACGGTGACGGGGCGGACGGGGTAGCCGTCGGCGTGGGTGACGGTGAGGCGGTGGCCGCCGACGGCGAAGCGGAAGGTCGTCGCGCCGGAGGGGTTCATGACCCGCATCCGGAGCCGCTCGCCGCGCCGGACCTCGACGGCGACGGGGTCGCTGGGGAGCCTGCCGTTGATGAGGAGGCCGGCGTACGGGGGCACCTGGCCGCCCATCATCCCGCCTCTCCTCCCCTGGCCCATCATGCCACGCCCGCCCATCATGCCGCCGCGCCCTCCACCGGTAGGACTGTCAGCGAGGGGCTCGGGCGTGCCCGGCAGGTAGTCGTCGAGGACGAGCGTGACCTCGCGATCGTAGGCCACGTGCGGCTCGCGCTCCTCGACGATGAGGGGGGCGATGAGCCCGCGGTCGAGCTGGAGGCCGACGTGGCTGTGGTAGAGGTAGCTCCCGGCCGGCTCGGCGGCGAAAGCGTAGACGAACTCCCCGCCCGGCGGGATCGGCTCCTGCGTCAGCCCCGGCACGCCGTCCATCGGGTTGGGCACGGGGATGCCATGCCAGTGGATCGTGGTGTCCGCCGGAAGCCGGTTCACGACCGTCGCCTCCAGCCGTTGGCCCTCCTGCAATCGGATCTCCGGCCCGGGGTACTCGCCGTTGTAGCCCCACGTGCGCCACACCTCGCCGGGGCCGACCTCGACCTCGATCTCCTCTGCCACGAGGCGGACCCGACGGGCCGGGCCCGCCGAGGCAGCGGCCTCTCGGGCGACCTCGTAGCTCGGCGCGCCAGGCACCGATACCGGCGCAGTGCGCGCCTTCGGGGAGGGGGTAGAGGTGTCTGTCCGGCAGCCGACGAGGACGGCGGCCCCGGCGAGGGCGGTCTGTTGGAGGAAGTGGCGACGGTCCATGAGAGGGCCTCGGTAGATTCAGGAGCGACAGGTCAGCATGCGCAGCTACGCGGCGTCTACAGCGCGGCGCAGGCGATCGCGGATCTCGGTCGCGATCTCGCCGAGCGCGTCGTTCTCGACGGCCGACACCGAGGCGACGGGGTCCACGGCAGCGATCTCTGTCTGCCCGTCGCCGGCGTCGTGGAGGATCACGTTGCACGGGAGCATCGTCCCGATGAGCGGCTCGGCCTGGAGCGCGCGGTGCGCGGCGGGCGGGTTGCAGGCCCCGAGGATCTTGTAGGGGCGGAAGTCGACGTCGAGCTTCTCCTTGAGCGTCGCCTGCACATCGATCTCGGTGAGGACGCCGAAGCCTTCCTCGGCGAGGGCATCGCGGACGCGGGCCTCGGCTTCTTCGAGGGAGACGTCGACGGTACGGGTGTAGTAGTAGGTGCCGGTTTTCGTGTTCATGGGAGGTCTCAGCGGGTCAGAGGGGTTTGTGGGCGTCGATGCGGCGGAAAAGCCCGAGGGGTGTGAGGGGCCGGGCGTGGTCGAGGTGCCAGCCGGCGGCGCGGACGTTCCCGACGGTGCGCCGGGCGATGTGGACGCCGGTGCGGCGGTGGATGGGGCCGTCGAGCCGGTCCAACACGCGGCCTAGCGCCTCGGCGTCGGCACGCTGGTGCTCGATGAGGTGCAGGCGCCCGCCGGGCTTCGTGACGCGGAGGGCTTCGCGGAGTCCTGCTACCGGGTCCGGTACGGAGCAGAAGACGAACGTGGCGACGGCCTCGTCGAAGGTGTCGTCGGCGAAGTCGAGGTGCTCGGCGTCCATCCGGTAGAGGGCGGCGGCCTTCGCCGGGTGGCGGGCTAGCACGCGGCGGGCCCGCTCCAGCATCCCCTCGGAGAGGTCCACGGCGGTGACTTGGACGCCTTCCGGGTAGTACGGCACGTTCTTCCCTGTCCCGACACCGACCTCGATCACCTCCGGCCCTTCGATGCGTTGCCACAGCGCCTTCCGCCAGCGGCGGTAGAGGAGCTGCTCGACGGGCCACTCCAGGGCATCGTAGAAGCGGGCGTGGCGGTCGTAGGCGCGCCGGGTGTGAGCGGTCTGCGCGTCGTCCGGAATCTTGTCCGGGATGGTAGGGTTGGGTGCGGCAGTCATGGCGGTAGCGTGTGGCTTCAGCGGTCGCGGAGGAGGACGGCCTTCCGCTCCTCGTATTCCTCCGTCGCGATCTCGCCGTCGGCGTAGCGGCGCTGGAGGCGGTCGAGCGGGAGTTCGTGCGGGTTCGTCGCCGTCGGTTCCGAAGGGGCGGGCGGGCGGCGGGTGAACGTCCACCAGACGGCCACAATCGCGGCGATCCAGAAGAGCCACCAGAACCAGTGCATGCCGATCATGTAGTGCGGGAAGTCGTACATCGCAGGAATTGTTTGGTGTGATCAGGGGTACGGAAGGCGTCCGAGGTCACGAGGCGCTATCGCCAGAGACGGACGCCGACGACGAAGAGCACCTCGCTGGTCTCCTCGCCCTCGGCCTCGGCGAAGTCGGCCGCGCCGCCGAACCGGTTCAGCCAGCTCACGCCGACGTACGGAGCGATCTCGCGCCGGATCTCGTAGCGGAGCCGTAGCCCGAGCTCGACGTCGTTCAGCCCGGCCCCGACGCCCCACTCCTCGACCTCCTGGAGCGCGACGTTGACCTCGGCCTCGGGCTGGACGACGAGGCGCTGCGTGAGGAGGAGGTCGTAGGATCCCTCGAACCGCGCCGAGAGGTCGCCCTCGGCCGAGAGGAAGAGCGCGGGCTCGACCTCGAACCAGTACGGCGCGAGTCCTTCGAGCCCGACGGCGAGGAGGGGCCGGGCGCGCACGTCGCCCCCGCCGAACTCGGTGTCGAGCCTCAGCCCGGCCTGGGCCTCGAAGTAGGGGCTGATGAGGCGGCTGTAGAGCGCTTGGGCCTCGGCCTCGCCTTCGCCCTCGGCGACGAGCCCCTCGCCCTCGGCCTTGAGCCAGAACCGGGTGTAGTCGTTGCCGATCCGGTAGAACCCTTCGAGGGCGGCGGGGACGCCGTCGGCCGCAGGGGCCACCTCGAAGAGGTCGAGGAGGGCGAGGCTGTAGAGGTGCTGGTCGCCGGCGACGCCCTCGTCCGGGCGGAAGGCGGGGTACTCGGGGAAGGGCGGCTCGTCCTGGGCCACGGCGGGCGCGGCGGCGAGAAGGAGCATGAGGGACAGAAGAAGGAAGCGAGGCATAGCAGCAGGCGAGGAGATGAGCGAGAGTGCGGTCGGGGGCCAACCCTACGGGGTCACCCCCGCGACGGGTAGAGTGCGGCGATCTGGTCGGGACCCCACTCCTCGGCGCGCTGGACCATCGCCACCCTGAACATGCCGAGCTCCATGTGGTAGAGCACGTGGCAGTGGAAGGCCCACGGCCCGAGCGCGTCGACCTCGACGAGGAGCGAGAGCCGCTCGGCCGGCTTCACGATGACGGTGTGGACGCGGGGGATGCGCTCGCCGTGGCCGTTCTCGAGCTCCATCCACATCCCGTGGAGGTGCATCGGGTGGTTCATCATCGTGTCGTTCACCATCGTGAGCCGCACGCGCTCGCCGTAGACGAGCGGGATGAGCGGCTCCTCGGCGTAGGTCTTCCCGTTGATCGACCACATGTAGCGCTCCATGTTGCCGGTGAGGTGGAGCTCGATCTCGCGGTCGGGCGCGCGGCGCGGCTCCGCGTGGAGCGCCTTGAGGTCGGTGTAGACGAGGACGCGGTGGGGGGCGTCTTCCAGCCCGACGCCGGGCTCGTGGAGGCGGCTCCGCGTGACGTCCGGGGCCATCGCATTGGCCGGGCCGTGGCCGTCTGCGCCGTGGGGCGTCGGCTCGGGGAGCGTGCCGGGCGGGCGGAGGCCGGCGTGGTCGACGCCCGGCATCGCCACTTCGTCCGTGTTCATGCCGTGGTCCATCCCCCCGTGACCCATCACCGGAGCAGCGGCCTCGGGGTGGTCGAGCGCAGGAGGCTCGGCCATCCCCTCCATCGCGCCATGATCCATGCCGCCGTCGCCCATGTCCATCCCGGCGTGGTCCATCCCGGCGCCGCCGTGGGCCATCCCCATGTCCATCATCGTGAGGCTCGGGCGCTCGCGCTGCTCGGGGACCGGGGCTGTCATGCCGGGACGCGGGGCGAGCGTGCCACGCGCGTAGCCCGAGCGGTCCATCGACTCGGCGAAGACGGTGTAGGCGCGGTCACCGGGCTCGACGACGACATCGTAGGTCTCGGCGATGCCGATGCGGAACTCGTCCACGGTGACGGGCTCGACGTGCTGCCCGCTCGCCTGCATGACGGTGAGCGGGAGGCCGGGGATGCGGACGTCGTAGAACGTCCCCGCACTCGCGTTGACGAAGCGGAGGCGGACGCGCTCGCCGGGGCGGAAGAGCGCGCTCCAGCCGGGCTCCGGCGCCTGCCCGTTCATGAGGAAGGTGTACGTCGCCCCCGTGATGTCGGCGATGTCGGTGGGGTCCATCCGCATCCCGTCCCAACTCAGCCGGTCCCCAAGCGGCATCCCCTCGCCCGAGAGCAGGCCGGCGAGCGTCTGCCGCTGGAAGTTGTAGTAGTTCGGCCGCGCCTTGAGGTTGTCGAGCACGGCGTGGGGGTCCTCGAACGTCCAGTCCGAGAGGACGACGACGAGCTCGCGGTCGAACCGGTAGGGCTCACTGCCGGCCGGGTCGATCACGAGCGGGCCGTAGTGGCCGAGCTGCTCCTGGAAGGCCGAGTGGCTGTGGTACCAGTACGTCCCGAACTGCCGGATCGGGTAGCGGTACTCGAAGGTCGAGCGCGCGGGGATGCCGGGGAAGTTCACGTTCGGCACGCCGTCCTGGCTGTTGGGGAGGATGAGGCCGTGCCAGTGGACCGAGGTGTCCTCGTCCAGCCGGTTGTGGACGCGGATGATGGCCTCGTCGCCCTCGGTGAAGCGCAGCAGCGGGCCGGGGACCCCGCCGTTGATCGTGACGGCCTCGCCCTCGTCGCCGCCGAAGAACAGCTTCGTCCGGTCGATGTAGAGGTCGTACTCGACGAGGCTGCCGGCGCGGCGGGTCGGGGCGAGGCCGGGGGGGCGAAGCGGGTCGCTGGGGAGGGCGGAGCGCGCCCACGCGGGCGTGACGGCGCTGACCCCGGCGAGGAGGCCGAAGGCGGAGGCGTTGCGGAGGAAGAGGCGGCGGTTCATGGCGGAGAGTGGCAGCAGGGGCAGAGAGCGGCAGTAGGGGCAGAGGTGTCGGCTAGAGTGTTCTACAGGTGGGAGCGCGCGGAGTGCGCGGAGAGCACCTTAAAAGCCCCAAAGGTTGGGGTTCAAACGCGATTCGAGCGGCTTTTTCAGGCTCGGGGGCTCGTTCCGGGTCGTTCACTGGGAAGGGTCATTCCGTGACGGGGACGGCTTCGAGGCGGAGGAGCCGGAGCGGGCCGGAGCCGTCGAGGAGGAGGCCGGAGCGCCCCGCCGTCGCCGCGTCGCCGTGGCCGTGGGCGGCGAGCTCGCCGCCGAGGTAGCCCCGGAAGTGGGTGCCGTAGGCGACGGCGCGCAGGGTGACGGGGCCACCCTCGAACGCGCCGGCATCGTAGGCCTTCTCGTCGAACGTCTCCACCGTGCCGCCGCGGACGCGGCCCTGCCGGACGGTGCCCCCGCTCGCGCGCTTCTCAACGGCGAGGAAGTCGTAGTTCCGGGCGTCCTGGACGTGGTGGACGAGGGCAGCGCGGCCGGTGAAGCCCGAGAGGTCGAGCTCGGCCTGCACCTCGACGCCCTCGACCGGCTCGCCGGCGGTGAAGAAGACCGTGCGGCGCGGGCGGAGTACGACGCCGCCGTCCCCCGCTTCAGCGGAAGCCGCTTCGGCAGCAAGGTCGGCCCGCTCGCCTTCGAGGAAACGGAGGCCGCCGGGGAGCGTGCCCGCCGTGGCTTCCCAGCGCCACGCGCCTTCGCCCGTCGTCTGGAGCACGGGGGCGTCCATCGCAGCCATCTCCTCCGCCGTCATGCCTGCGTGGTCGCCGCCGGGGTCATCCGGCTGGGCCTCGGCGAAGGGGTCTGCTTCGGCCGCCTCGACGGCGCGGACGCCCACGCCGAGGTCGTAGACGAGCCGCGCGCCGTGTTCAGCCGTCTCGAAGACGAGCACGAGTCCGGCCGCGCCGAGGAGGACGAGTGGGAGGTGGACGGCGAGCCGTCCGTCCTTCTCCCAGAAGGCCGCGGCGAGCCGCACGAGCCCGTAGATGCCGAAGGCCCACACCGTCCACAGCGCCCAGTCGGCGTGCTCCCCGACGGCAGCGATCGCCGTCGTCGGGAGATCGAGGCCGTCGGCGGCTGCGCGGCCCGTGAAGAAGGTGACGACGGCGGCGACGGCCCCGAGCGCGTAGAGCCCCACGGCCGCGTAGCGAACGCCAGGAAAGCGCCGCCGCACGACGAGCGCCGCGGTATCGACGAGGACGGCGGCGAAGAGGAGCGCGATCGGGAAGTGGACGACGAGGGGGTGGACGTTTGGGGCCCACTCGGGGACGAGGTTCATCGGCGTGGTGTGGGGTCGTTGGAGCGGTAGGGCGAGAGGCTCCGCCCGACGAGGACGAGCGAGCCGACGAGGAGGCCGAACCAGGCGGCGACGAGGGCGGTCAACATGGTGGATCCGAGGGTGGTAAAGACGGAGCCCGAAGCGGGCGTACGGGGCTATCCTACGCGGTACTACCTGTGGAGAACCTTGCGCGGCCCTTAAAAAGCGTTAAGGTGGTGACCCCTGCGTGCCCGAGCGGGTATCCATAGCGGTCAACGTTCTATCCTAGCCGAGTCCGATCTATATCCTAGCCGAGTCCGATCTATGACGTGGGTCCTCCTCATCGAAGACGAAGCGCGCCTCGCCGACAGCGTGAAGCGCGGGCTCGAAGAAGAGGGGTTCACCGTGGACCTCGCCCGCGACGCCCGCGAGGGCGAGGCGAAGGCCCTCGCCAACGGCTACGACGCCTTCGTCGTGGACTGGCGGCTCCCGCACGGCGACGGCAAGGCCATCGTCGAGGCGCTCCGCGCCGAGGGGCGGCGCGAGCCCGTCCTCATGCTCACGGCCCTCGGCGACGTCTCGCACCGCGTGGCCGGGCTCGAAGCCGGGGCCGACGACTACCTCCCCAAGCCGTTCGCCTTCGAGGAGCTCGTCGCGAGGCTCCGCGCCCTCCTGCGCCGCCCCCCGCTCCAGCAGCAGGAGCGGACCCTGCGCGCAGGCGCGCTCACGATGGACACGGCGAGCCGCCGCGTCACCCTCGCGGGGCCTCGCGCCGAGGCGCTCTTCAACCTCCGCCCGAAGGAGCACGCCCTCCTCGAGTTCCTCCTCCGCGGCGCCGGCGCCGTCCGCTCCCGCACGGTCATCGCCGAGCGCGTGTGGGGCGACGCGCTCTACGTCACCGACAACGCCCTCGACGTGACCGTCTCGGGGCTCCGGCAGAAGCTGGCCGATGCGAGCCGCGAGGCCGGCACCCGCGCTCCCGAGGTCGAGACCGTGCGCGGCGTGGGCTACCGCCTCTCTGAGGGGGCCTCTGCGGACGGCGCGTCCTCCGATGCTGCGTCCACCGGTGAGACATCTATCGACGAGGAGTAGGACCCGATGCGCCGCTTCCCCCTCCCCATCTCCGTCCGTCTGGCCCTCTTCTACGGGCTGACGCTGCTGTTGCTCTTGAGCGCGTTCGCCGTCTTCTGCTACACCGGCTTCCACCTCGCGCTCCACCGCGACTTCGACCGCCACCTCACGCACGAGCAGCGCGAGCTCCTCCCGTTCGTGGTCGTCGACGGCGAGGTGAGGTTCGAGGGGCTGGAGGAACTGACCTCGGTCGCCTACCGGACCGACGGCATCTACGGCACCTACGTCCGCCTCCTCACGCCCGAGGGCGAGGTGCGCTACCGGAGCCCCAACTTCGACGAGCACGCCCCCCTCCCCGTCGCCCTGCCGGACGCCGTGGACGAAACGTCGATCAGCCGTGCGTGGGAGGGCCTGCCCGCCCGGACGCGCTACGTCCCCCTCCGCACAGCGGGTGCTGACGGCGAAGGCCGTGCCGGCAGCGAGGTGCTCGTGGGGTGGCTCGAAGTGACCGGCTTCGAGTGGAGCCTCCACCAGGAGCTCCACCGGCTCCGGCGCACGCTCACCATCGGCGTCGTCTTCAGCACGCTCTTCGCCCTCCTCGGCGGGTGGTGGCTGGCCCGGCGGACGCTCCGCCCCGTGGCGGCGATGACGGAGGCGGCCCGGCGGATGAGCGAGGCCGAGGGGCGCGGGGCGTTCGCGGACCGCCTCCCGGCCGACTTCGGCCCGCCGGACGAGCTGACCGAGCTGGCCGAGACGTTCAACGGCCTCCTCGCGCGCCTCGAAGCCTCGGTCGCGCGCGAGCGGCGGTTCACGGCGAACGCCGCGCACGAGCTCCTCACCCCGCTCGCCACGCTCCGCAGCGAGGCCGAGGTCGCCCTCCGGCGCGAGCGCGACGCTGGGGCTTACCGCGAGGCGTTGGGGAACCTCCTCCTCGACGTCGAGCGGATGACGGCGACGGTCCGCGGCCTCCTCGAGCTCGCCCGTGCCGAGCGCCTCGAAAAACGGCCCGAAGACCGCATCGACCTCGGGGCACTCGTGGCGGAGCGCGCCGCCCGCCTCCGCCCGGAGGCCGAGGCCAAAGGGCTCACGCTCGACGCCGTCGTCGCGCCGGGCATCACCGTCACGGCCGAGGCGGCCCCCCTCGCCGAGATCGTCGACAACCTCCTCCGGAACGCCGTGAAGTACACGCCCGCCGGTGGGCGCGTGACGGTCGAGCTCGCACACGGAGCGGCCGATGGGGTGGCCGACGGGAGCCGAGGCGATGCGGCACCGGCGGGGGAAGCCGTGCTGCGCGTCCGCGACACCGGGATCGGCTTCGCCCCGGAGGAGGCGGACCACCTCTTCGACCGGTTCTACCGCTCCGACGACGCGGCCGTGCAGGCCGAGACGGGCAGCGGGCTCGGCCTCGCCGTCGCCCGCGCCATCGCCGAGGCCTACGGCGGGAGCGTCCGCGCCGAGAGCGCCGGGCCGGGGCAGGGGGCGACGTTCGAGGTCCGGCTCCCCTTCCTCACGAACCACGCATAGTGGCAACCCTACGTGGCAGCAACCTTAGCGGGATTTAAGGTTGGGCGGTGGCTCCTGTCCGGTGCTGTGGGGTAGAATGGAGGGCCCCTCTCTCACCCGCTCTTCCATCACCTGCCGCTCTCCCATCCATGTCCTACACACGATTCTTCGCCATGATCGTCACCTCGACGGTGGCGATGTTCATCCTCATGTACTCCACGGTCTACTCGCTGGACCACGTCTTCTGGAGCAGCACGAAGACGTACATGGCGCTCTACATGGGCGCCACGATGGCCGTCATCATGCTGGCCTTCATGCTGAAGATGTACGACAACAAGAAGGCCAACGTCGCCATCTTCGTGGGCAGCGCTCTGCTCTTCGTCGTCGTGTTCTGGGTGTTCCGGTCGCAGGCGAACGTGGGCGACGTGACGTACATGCGGCAGATGATCCCGCACCACTCCCTCGCGATTCTTACGAGCGAGCGGGCCAACATCACGGACCCCCGCGTCCGCCGCCTCGCCGACGACATCATCCTGGCGCAGCGCGAGGAGATCGCCGAGATGGAGGCGCTCATCGCCGACCTCGAGGACGCCGACTACGAAGGGCGGGAGGAGATCCCGCCGTCGGTGCCTCCGATGGAGGGCGGCTCCGAAGACGTCCAACCCCACTTCGAGCTTGCGGCCGAGCCGCTGCAGGGCGACGTGGTGATGCTCGAGAAGGTGGCCGTCCCGTCAGACGCGTGGGTCGTCGCGCACCCCGCCGCGCCGGGCGGCGGGCCGGACGCCTCGCGGATCCTGGGGCGCTCGTTCCTGCTGCACGGCGAGACGGAGCGCGTGCCCGTCGCCCTCGACGCCCGCGTGGCGAGCGGCGCCACCCTTTTCCTCATGCTCCACGACGACACCGGCGAGCTCGGCCGGTTCGAGTTCGGCGGTGCGGGCACGCCCGATCAGCCCCTGATGCAGGGCGGCAGCCCCGTCGTCCAGTCGTTCGTGGTCGAGTGAGCCCTCCGGCTCCGGTCCCCACGCGGGGCTGGGGCCACCCCTCTCCCTTCTCCCTTCCAGCCTCTCTCTCCCATGCGTAGTGCTGCTGTTGTCCTCGCCCTGTTCCTAACCGTTGGATGTGGAACGACTGAGGAGGCCGCCAGCCCCGACGCGGGCGCCGACCTCCGGTACGAGTGGCCTCAGCGCGGCTCGCAGGGTACCGCCGCCGAGCGCCCCGTCCGGCCTGCCGACATCGTCGTCCCCGAAGGGTACCGGATCGAGGCCGTCGCCCGCGGCCTCAGCTACGCCACCGACGTCACGTGGGACGCCGATGGCGCGATGTACGTCTCCGAGACGGGCGGCCACACCTACGGCACCGGCCCCGAGGACGCCCCGCCCGCCCGCATCCTCCGCGTCCGCCCCGACGGCTCTACCGAGGTCGTCTACGACGCCGTCGTCCCGATGGCGGAGATCCGCCGGCACGCGAGCACGGCCGAGATGCCCGAGGGGCTCATCCCTCCCATCCTCGGCATCACGTTCCACGAGCCGAGCGGGCTGATCTACGTCGCCCACCGGGGCCGCTACTCCACGTTCGACCCCGCGACGGGCACCTTCGAGACCGTCATCGACGGGATCCCTTCGTGGGGCTTCTTCCACAACAACAAGGCCGTCTTCGGGCCGGACGGGAAGATGTACTTCGTCGTCTCGACGCAGGGGAACGCCGGCCCCATCGACACGCACTGGCTGGAGGTGATCGAGGCGTTCGACAAGCACGACGCGCACGAGGCCCCGTGCGAGGACGTGGAGGTGACGGGCCTCGACCTCTTCGTCCCGAACAAGCTCACGAAGGACGACGAGAACGACTCCCTCCGCGCCGAGGTCTACGTCCCCTACGGCGTGGACACGGAGATGGGGCAGACCATCGAGGGCGAGCCGTGGTGCCACGGTGCGCTCTACCGCGCCGACGCCGACGGCGCGAACCCCGAGGTCGTCGCGTGGGGCCTCCGCTCGAACTACGGGTACGGCTTCGCCGAGGACGGCGCGCTCTACGTCACCCAGAACTCGGGCAACATCATGCCGCCGCGCCCGATCTACGACGACTGGGAGACGGTCTACCGCATCGAGGAGGGCGCGTGGTACGGGTGGCCCGATTTCTACAGCAGCGTCCCCATCACCGACGCCCGGTTCCGCCGCCCCAACGACCCCGACTTCAAGGGCAAACCGTTCGACCACCAGTTCTCGCTCACCGAGGCCACGCGCCGGCGCCTGCTCCAGGGCCGCGACCGACCGCCGTCCCCCGTGGCGCAGCTTCCCGTCCACAGCGCCGCGCAGGGCATGGCGATGGGCCGCCGCGCTTTTGGGCTTGACCCGGACGAGGCGCTCGTGGCCGAGTTCGGCTCCATCATTCCGTACTACAAGGACCCCGGTGGCTGGCCTGGCTTCCGCGTCCAGAAGGTGGACCTCTCGACCGGGGAGGTCACGGACTGGCTCGTCAACCGCTCCCGGAAGCCGGCCTCGGCTACAAGCGGGGGCGGGCTCGAGCGGCCGATCCAGGTCGTCTACGGCCCCGACGGCGCCCTCTACGTCGTGGACTTCGGCACCATCGAGTTCACAGAGCAGGGGATGACGGCCTACCCCCGCACCGGCGTCGTCTGGAAGGTCTCCCGCGAGGGCTGACCCCAGCCTAGGATAGGGGGCGCCCCGTTCGCGAGCCGGCGGGGCGCCCCCTATCCTAGGCTCGCCCCTCTCCCCTCTCTTCTCTTCTTGGAGGTATCTCATGTTCTATCACGTCAAGGAGCTCCAATTCAACGCCCGCGTCTCCGAGCCCGACCCCCGCTTCGCCCGCCTACTCCTGGAGCAGTTCGGCGGAGCGAACGGCGAGCTGGCCGCGGCCATGCAGTACTTCGTCCAGGCCTTCGCCGCGCGCCAGCCGCACCCCGACAAGTACGACCTCTTGATGGACATCGCCACCGAGGAGTTCAGCCACCTCGAGATCGTCGGGGCCACGATCCAGATGCTCCTCGACGGCATCGGCGGCGAGCTCAAGGACGCCGCCAACGAGTCGGAGATCATGCAGCTCCTCGACGGCACCGACAAGAAGGAGGCGTTCATCCACGAGGCGATGACGAACCCGCAGTTCATGGTGCTCTCCGGCGGCGGGCCGACGCTCACCAACAGCAACGGCGTTCCGTGGACGGCCGCCTACGTCAACGCCAACGGCGACCTGACGGTGGACCTCCGCTCGGACATGGCCGCCGAGACGCGCGCGAAGATCGTCTACGAGTACCTCATGCAGTTCACCGACGACCCCTACGTCCACGACACCCTCCGCTTCCTCATGACGCGGGAGGTGGCGCACTACCAGATGTTCCACGCGGCGCTCGAGACGATCCAGCCCAACTTCCCGATGGGCACCCGCCAGAGCGACCCCCGCTACTCGAACTCCTACTTCAACCTCTCGAACGGCGCCAGCGCGCGCGGCCCCTGGAATGAGGGGCAGAGCCCGGACCTCGGCGAGGACTGGGTCTACGTCGAGGATCCCATCGAGCACGTCCGCCGGACGCAGGGGATGGTCGTGGACCACGAGCCGCGCGGGACGAGCCGGACTGAGGAGGAGGTCCAGCAGAAGAACAAGGAGTTGGGCAAGCAGCGGAAGGAGGAGGCGAAGGCGAAGACGCCTAAGGGGGCGAACCAGTGGTCCTCGTACCCGCAGAAGGACGTGGACAGCCCGATGGGCATCGAGACCGAGGAGAAGTAGCCCATGCCCGCGCCTTCCACTCGGCCGCCGGTGGGGGTGGCCCTCGCAACCGAGGCCGCCCCCGCCGTCGAGGCCGTCTACTACACCGATCCGCTCTGCTCGTGGAGCTGGGGCTTCGAGCCGCCGCTGCGCCGGCTCCGGTACGAGTTCGGCCGCACGCTCGGCTGGCGGACGCGGATGACCGGCCTGATCCCGAGCTGGGACCGGTTCAGCGACCCCGTCAACGCCGTCAGCCGCCCGCTCCAGATGGGGCCGGTCTGCGTCGAGGTCCGCCACCGGACGGGGCAGCCGCTCGACGACCGGGTGTGGGTGGAGAAACCGCCGGCCTCGTCGTACCCGGCGTGCCTCGCCGTCAAAGCGGCCGGGCTCCAGTCGGACGCCGCCGCCGAGGCCGTACTCCGGCGCCTCCGCGAGGCGCTTTTTCTGGAGCGGCGGGACGTCTCCGACCCCGCCGTCCTCCGCGCCCTCGCCCGCAGCGTAGCCGACGCCCGCCCCGACCTCCTCGACTTCAGCCGCTTCTCGACCGACCTCGGCGGGCCGGAGGCCGAGGCGGCCTTCCGCGACGACCTCCGCGAGGCCCGCTACCTCGGCCTCACCCGGACGCCCGCCCTCACACTCCGCCGCGCCGACGGCGCTGACGACGGACAGGGCAGGACGCTCCTCCTCGTGGGCTATCGCCCCTACGACGTGCTCCGCTGCGCGCTCGATCACCTCGGCCTCGTGCCCGAGCGGCGGGCCGATGATCCCGACGTCTACGCTGCCTTCTGGGGCGGTGCCACCGACCGTGAGATCACCGAAGCCCTCGGCCTCGACGTCCCCGGCCCCCGTGATGAATCTCAGACGGAACACGCAACGCCCTCCTGTTCCAACGCCGCCTGACCGCCACCGAACTCTGCTGCCATGCAACTCCACGAGCTCCACCCCGCCCTCGTCCACCTTCCCATCGCGCTCCTCCCGGCATCGCTCGCCGCCGACGCCGCAGGGATGCACGACGCCGGCCGCGCCGGCATCGCCCTCACGGCCGGGAGCGCCGCCCTCGCTGCTGCGAGCGGCCTCATCGCGCAGGAGGAGGTCGAGACCGACGAGGTCTCGCACGACCTCCTCGCCACGCACCGGACGCTGAACATCGGCGTGCTCGGGGCGACCGTGGCGATGGCCCTCCACCGCGCCGGGCGCGAGCGGCCGGGACCCGGCTACCTCGCCCTCGGCCTCGCCGCCGTCGGCGTGACGATGTACTCGGCCTACCTCGGCGGGCGGATGGTCTACGCCCACGGCGTCGGCGTCGAGCCGGCCGGGGGGCTGGAGCCCGACCACGCCCCGCCGGTCGAGGACGCGAGCGCCGGCGCCCTCCTCCGCCGGATCGGGCACGACCTCCGCCACGGCCTCCAGCACACGTTCGAGCACCTCCGCGAGGGCGACGTCGTCCCCGCCATCACCCGCTCCCGTACCACCCCTCTCGACGCCGACGATGCCTGACACCGAGACCCTCGACGGCTACGTCGTCGACCTCATCTGCCTCCGGAAGTACCCGGCCGCGGAGTACGCCGAGCGGGCCCGCGAGCACACCCGCGCCTGCGCCCTCGACGGCCACTGCATCGAGAGCGGGTTCGGCCTCGTCGCCGACGACGGCCGCGTGGCCCTCCTCGACCCGTCGGCCACGCCGCAGGTCGTGGAGGCCGTCCGCGCGAGCGAGCGCGAGGCCGGCATCCGGCTCCGCGTCCGGCGCGAGGCGGGGGACGGCGCGATGGAGACGGCGTCCGTCGAGGAGGTCACGCCATGAAGCGACGTGTGAAACGACTACCCCTAAGGCTACCCCTCGCTCTCGTTGTGGACGACCTGCGCGTGGTTCAGGAGCGCCACGAACACGACGCCTCCGACGACGTTGCCGAGCACGGCCGGCGCGAGGAAGTGGCCGAGGTAGGCGAGGAAGCCGACCTCCCCCTTCGCCACGAGGTAGAGCACCTCGACGGAGCCGGCGATCGAGTGGTCGAGGTGGCCGAGCCCGAGCACGTACGTCACGATCACGATGACCGTCACGCGCCCGCTCTCGGCGAACGGGAGCATCCACACCATCAGCGCGATGAGCCAGCCGGCGTAGACCGCCGCGACGAGCGTGGCGAGGAAGTCGCCCCGGTAGACGTCGCGGGCGATCTCGAGGAAGGCCGCCTCCGTGCCGGGGTCGACGTTGGGCGCGGCCGAGAGCGCCCACGCGAAGAGCCCGGCCCCGAGGAGGTTCGTCACGAGGACGACGCCCCACAGCTTCGCCACCTTCCCGATCTTGCCGCGGACGTCGTGGAGGAGCGGGAGAACGGGCGTCAGGGTGTTCTCGGTGAAGAGCTGCTGCCGACCGAGGATGACCACGAGGAAGCCGACGCTGTAGCCGAGCTTGACGACGAGCACGCGCCAGTCGGTGTCCGGGAGCGCGGCGTGGAGGTACCCCTGCGTGAGGAGGGAGAACCCCATAGCGAGGCCGGCGGCCAGGCCCGACCACGCCAGCGCCTGCGGCGAGCGCTTGATCTCCTCCTCCCCCTCCAGCCGGATCGCCTCGTGGACGACGGCGACGTGGGGCGCCGAGCGCTCCTCGGCCTCCTGCCGTTCCTCGGCGTCGAGGCCGTCTCGGCCAGCATCAGTTTGGGTGTGGGGCATGAGGAGGCGACCGGAAAGAAGAAGGAAGGGGAACGCCGTGAACGCGGGGCGCCGCAGCGGGTGCCGCATACGCTCGCGTTCCCACCCGTGCTCCTGCTCCTCACCCTCCTGCTCGGGGGCTGCTTCCGCCTCCTCCCCACGAAGGGCGGCGGGCTGACCGAGTTCGAGGGGCCGCGCGAGGTGGACGCTGGGGACGTCGCCCTCCCGGACGGCTACCGGATCGAGCCCGTGGCGACGGGCCTCACGTTCCCCACGGGCGTCGCCTTCGACGCGGCCGGCGCCGTCTACGTGACGGAGGCCGGCTACTCCTACGGCGACTACCGCGGCACGCCGCGGCTCCTGCGGGTCGAAGCCGACGGGACCGCTACGGAGGTCGCCCGCGGCACGGACCCGCCGTGGACGGGGGTGAGCTACAGCGACGGCCTGGACGGCGGCGCCTTCTTCGTCACGGGCGGCCACTTCGAGGGCGGGAGGCTCCTGCGGATCGAGCCGGACGGGCAGGTGGACGTGCTCGTGGATGGGCTCCCGAGCCTCGGCGACCACCACACGAACGCGCCCGTGGTGATGGACGGGTGGGTCTACTTCGGGCAGGGGACGGCCACGAACTCCGCCGTCGTCGGCCTCGACAACTTCAAGCTCGGCTGGCCCGAGCGCTACCCCGACTTCCACGATGTCCCCTGCGCCGACGTCGTGCTCAAGGGCACGAACTTCCGCACGGAGAACCCCCTCACGCCCGACGACCACGACGAGGTGCTCACCGGCCCGTACAAGCCGTTCGGCCAGCCCGCCGAGCGGGGTGAAGTCGTCGAGGGCCGGACGAAGTGCAGTGGCGCCGTCCTCCGCGTCCGCCCCGACGGGTCGGACCTCGAGGTGGTGGCGTGGGGCTTCCGCAACCCCTTCGGCCTCGCCGCCGCGGCCACCCCTGACGGGACGGGGGCGCTCTTCGTCGCCGAGAACCAGTACGACGTGCGCGGGAGCCGCCCCGTCTTCGGCACCGGCGACCTCCTCTGGCGCGTCGAGCCGGAGCGGGCCGAGGGCACGCCCGCGCCGTGGTTCGGCTGGCCCGACTACTGGGCCGGCGTCCCGCTCGAAGACGGGTTCGAGGCGCCGGGCGAAAGGGAGCCCGGCTTCGTCCTGCTCCAGCACCCCGGCGCCCCGCCGCGCCCGGTCGCTCAGTTCGGCGTCCACGCCGCCGCGGGCGGCCTCGACGTGGGCCGGAGCGCGGCGTTCGGGTTCGAGGGCGACGTGTTCGTGGCCGAGTTCGGCGACAACGTGCCCGCCGTCGGGAAGGCCCTCGCGCCCGTCGGCTACAAGGTCGTGCGGGTGGACGCCGAGGCAGGCACGGTCCACGACTTCGCCGTCAACCGCGGCGGCACGAACGGGCCGGCGTCGTGGCTCGGCACCGGCGGGCTCGAACGCCCCATCGCCGTCCGGTTCAGCCCCGACGGCGCAGCCCTCTGGGTGGTGGACTTCGGCGTGATGACGATGAGCGAAAGCGGGGCCTACGGCCCGCGCCCCGGCACGGGCGTCCTCTGGAAGATCACCCGCACGGACCCATGAGATACCCGCTCGCAATCCTGCTCATCGCCGCCGTCGTGGCGCTGGCCGCGTGCGGCTCGGCCCGCCGCGGTGCTCCGCTGACGGGGCCGCACGAGCCGCCGAACGCGGAGGTCGCCGAGGGGCAGCGGACGTTCGACCGGTTCTGCAACGGGTGCCACCCCGGCGGGGCCGCCGGCGTCGGCCTCGCGCTGAACAACAAGCCCCTGCCGGGCTTCGTCATCCGCCGGCAGGTCCGCTGGGGGCTGGGCGCCATGCCGGCCTTCAGCGAAGAAACAATCTCCGACCAGGAGCTCGACAACCTCGTCGCCTACCTCGTCTGGCTCCGCCGCCTCGACCGAAAGGACGACTCCGGCTGACGGCTCTCCTCCCACCCTCACCGCCTCTCCACCGCCCCATGCCCTTCCGCTACGTCCCGCTCCTCCTCGCCCTGCTCCTCCCTGTCTCGGCTTCGGCTCAGCCCACACCGGCCGACACGCTCGTGCGCACGCTCGGCGACGTCACGGTCACGGCCGAGCGTGTGCCCGTCGAGGCCGCCCGCGCTGCGGCCGCCGTCAGCGTCATCACCGCCGAGGAGGTCGAGCGACAGCCGCTCCTGAACCTCGCCGACGCCCTCCGCCTCACGCCCGGCTTCGCCTTCCTGAACGGCGACGGGGCCGGGACCCCGCCGGCCGCGACGGTCCGCGGCTTCTACGGCGGCGGCGAGGCCGAGTACGTCCTCCTCCTCGTCGACGGCCGACCCGTGAACGACGTCGAGACCGGGCTCGTGGACTGGGAGCTGGTGCCGCTCGGGTCGGTCGAACGGGTCGAGGTGCTCCGCGGCGGGGCCTCGCCCTTGTGGGGCGACGCCGCCATCGGCGCCGTCGTCAACGTCGTCACGGACGGGGGACCGCAACCGGTGCAGATATCCGCTTCGGGTGGGAGCAACGACACGTACTTCCTCAGCGGCAGCGGAAGCGCGACGTGGCGGGGTCGGGCGGTCAGCGCCTACGGCTCCGTCAAGCGCTACGGCGGCTGGCGCGACCACGCCGAGCGCACCGTCGGGCTCGCCGGTGCCCGCGCCGAGGTGCTGCGCTCCGAGCGCGGAAGCCTCGCCCTCTCGACCCGCCACAGCTGGACCGACGCCGACCTCCCCGGCCCGCTGCTCGGCCCCGCCCTCGCTGACGGCCGCACGCCGTCGAGCCCGTTCTACCGCTTCGACGGGACGGAGGAGCGCCGCCACCGCCTCGCCCTCGACGGCCGCTGGGAGGCCGTGCCCGGCCTCGCCCTCGACGGCGGCCTCTTCGGGGGGTGGCGCTCGGCCGAAATCACCCGGACGCTCCCTCTCTCGCCTGAGTTCGGCGACACGAAGCGGCGCGACCTCGACGGCGGCCGGGTCGAGATGAACCTCCAGGCTACGGCGGGCGGCCTCGGCGCGGGCGACCGTACGCTCGGGCTGCCACTCCCCACGCGCGTCGTGGTGGGGGCAACGGGGTCGCTCCAGACGTTGGAGTCCGCGTACCGGCCCGTCCTCGTCGGCACGGCCGAGGACTACGCCGACGCGGAGCCAGACCTGCGTGCAGAGGCCGAAGTCAGCGGCGACGGGAGCCGCCGCGCCCTCGCTCTCTACGCCCAGGCCGAGGCCGCGCCCGTGGCGCCGCTCCGCCTCGTCCTCGGCGCCCGCTTCGATTGGCTCGGCGACCGCTACGACGCGGTGCTGCCCGAGCCCGGCGAGACCGAGACGACGCACACCGCCTTCAGCCCCCGCGTCGGGGCGAACCTCCGGTGGATTGCGACGGATCGGCAGGTCGGCCACGCCTACGCCCAGGCGACCCGCTCCTTCAAAGCGCCGACGCTCGACCAGCTCTTCGACCAGCGCCTCGTCGGCGTGCCGTTCCCGCCCTTCACCGTCTCGCTCTCGAACGCCGACCTCCAGCCGCAGCGGGGGACGACCGTCGAGGCCGGGCTCCGCCACCGCGCCGAGCTCGTGCCCGGCCGCCTCGCCGCCGAGGCCGAGGTGACGCTCTACCAGATCGACATGGAGGACGAGATCGACTTCAGCCTCCAGGAGTTCGCCTACCTCAACCTCGGCGAGAGCCGCCACCGCGGCGTCGAGACGGGGCTGAGCGTGCTCGTCGGCGAGCGAGCGCGGCTCTTCGGGACGTACACGTACACCGAGGCCACGGTCGAGAACGGCGACTTCGCCGGGAACGTGCTGAAGGCCATCCCGCGCGACGTGTGGGCCGCCGGGGCGAGCGCGACCCGAGGCCGGCTCAGCGGGAGCGTCGTCGTGCGCGGCGCCGGGCGCATCTGGCTCGACGACGCCAACACGATTCCCCTCGACCCGTGGACCGTGTTCGATGCGAAGCTCGCCCTCCGCCTCCCGCTCCCCGGCCCGGCGGCGACGCTCACGGCCGAGGCCTTCAACCTCTTGGACGCGGGCTACAGCACGACGGGGTTCCCCGACGCGAGCGGCACGCCCGGCCCCGACGGCGGCCCGCTCGTCTACTACTACCCCGCCGCCGGGCGCCAGCTCCGTCTCGGGCTCCGGGCGACGCTGTAACGCCTTCCCTCTCTCCTCTCACCCTTCCCCTCTCCGCCATGCGCCTCTCCACGCTCTCCCTCGCCCTCCTCCTCGTCCCCCTCACCGCTGCGCCGCCCGCCGCCGCGCAGCCCGAGGCCGCGCAGCCCGAGGCCGCGCTCGACCTCGTCGCCGACGGGTTCACGCACCCCCTCGCCCTCGCCGAGCCGCCCGACGACTCCGGCCGCCTCTTCGTCGTGGACCAGACGGGCCAGATCTGGATCGTGACCGCCGAGGGCGAGCGCCTCGGCGAGCCCTTCCTCGACATCGCCGACCGCCTCGTCGAGCTCAACCACGGCTACGACGAGCGCGGCCTCCTCGGCCTCGCCTTCCACCCGGACTACGCCCAGAACGGGCGGTTCTTCGTCTTCTACAGCGCGCCGCTACGTGAGAGCGCGCCCGACGGGTTCGACCACACGAACGTGCTCGCGGAGTTCCGCGCCTCCCCCACCGACGCGGACCGAGCCGACCCCGCCTCGGAGCAGAAGCTGCTCCAGATGGACCACCCGTACATGAACCACAACGCCGGCACGCTCGCCTTCGGGCCCGGCGACGGCATGCTCTACGTCGCCCTCGGTGACGGCGGCCTCCGCGACGACCAGGACCAGAACTTCGTCCAGGGCCGGCCCGAGGACTGGTACGAGCTCAACGACGGCGGGAACGGGCAGGATATCGAGAACAACCTCCTCGGCTCCATCCTCCGGATCGACGTCAACGCCGAGGCGGGCGGCGGCCACCACGGCAGCGGCAACCCCTACAAGGTGCCAGAGGACAACCCGTTCGCCGAAATCCCCGGCGTCCACGGCGAGGTGTGGGCCTACGGCCTCCGCAACCCCTGGCGGTTCTCCTTCGACATGGCCGGCGACCACGAGCTGATCTCGGCCGACGTCGGGCAGAACCTCTACGACGAGATCTCGGTGATCCAAAAGGGCGGGAACTACGGGTGGAACGTGTGGGAGGGGGCGCACTGCTTCAACGCGGCGAGCCCGACCGACCCGTTCGAGACGTGCCCGACGGAGACGGGCGTCGGGCACCCCGTCGAGGGCGACCCGCTGCTCATGCCGGTGATCGAGACGAAGAACGCGGGCTACTTCGACGACGGCGCGGGCGTCGCGATCGTCGGGGGCTACGTCTACCGCGGGCCGACGCTACCGCGGCTGGGCGGGCAGTACGTCTTCGGGGTCTACAGCCGGAGCATGGAAGGCGGCCATCAGCCCGGCCGCGTGTTCGTGGCGACGCGCGAGGGAGACGCCTGGCCCTTCGAGGAGATGACGTTCGCGAACCGGCCGGACGGCGGGCTCGACCGGCTCCTGCTCAGCTTCGGGCAGGACCGCGCGGGCGAGGTCTACGTCCTCGTCACCGACCAGCCGGGCCTGGAAGGCGCCTCGGGTTGGGTCTACCGCCTCGTCCCCTCGCCGTAACACCGCATGTCCTGGCTCATCGCGTCGGCGGGCGCTCTCCTCGTCCTCCTCACGATTCTCGACCTCCTCTGGACGACGCTGTGGGTGGACGGCGGCGCCGGCCCCCTCTCCCGGTGGGCGACGCGGGGGCTGTGGCGCGGGCTCCGCGCCGTGGGGGGCGGCTCCCGCCTGTTCAGCCTGGCGGGGCCGCTCGCCCTCGTGGCGACGCTCCTCCTGTGGATCGCGATGCTGTGGGCGGGGTGGACGCTCGTCTTCGCCGGGGGCGAGCCCTCCCTCCTCGACACCCGCGCCGACGAGCCCAGCGACTGGACCGGGCGGGCCTGGTTCGCAGCGTACACCCTGTTCACCGTGGGGAACGGCGACTTCACGCCCGTCGACGGCCCGTGGCAGATCGCCGCCGCCCTCACGGCGGCGAGCGGGATGACGTTCGTCACGTTCGCCGTCTCGTACGTCCTCTCCGTCCTCAGCGCCGTAGCTTCGAAGCGCTCGTTCGCCAGCGGCGTCACCGGCCTCGGCGAGAGCGCCGAGGAATACGTGCTGAGCGGCTGGGACGGCCAGACCTTCCACGCCCTCGCCCCCCCCCCTCGGATCGGCTGGCTCGGAGCTCGACCGGCTCGCCGACCAGCACCGGACGTACCCGATCCTCCACTACTACCACAGCGAGCGCGCCGAGGCCGCCGCCGCCCTCGCCGTGGCCGTGCTCGACGAGGCGCTGACGGTGCTCGCGTGCGGGGTCGCGGCGGAGGCCCGTCCCAACGGTGCCGTCGTGAAGAGCGCTCGGTCCAGCGTGCGGAGCTATCTCCGCACGCTTGTGGAGGCCGGGATCGACCCGGCCGAGTACTCCCCACCACCGCCGGACCTCGGCCGCCTCGCCGCCGCCGGCGTCCCGACGGTCTCCGACGCGGCCTTCGCGCAAGTGCTCGGCGACCTCGACGAGCGTCGGCGGAAGCTGCTGGGCGTCGTCACCGCCGACGCGCGGACGTGGCCCGTAGCCGAATCGAGGACCTCCGCGTCATAGGGTGCTCCCACGAGCGCCGCCCTCCTACCCCGCTGCACATTTAGCCTCTTCCTCCAAGCCCTCCCGCCGTGTCCCGCACCGACGTCCCCAACCCCTCCCTCTGGCTCGCCACCGCCACCGGCGTCGACTACCCCGCCCTCGCCCCGAACGAACGCGTGAGGGCCGACGTCGCCGTCGTCGGCGCGGGCATCGCCGGGCTCACGACGGCGCTGCTCCTCAAGCGCAGCGGCGTGCGCGTCGCGCTCGTCGAGGCGGGCCGGGTATGCGCCGGCGTCACGGCCTACACCACGGGCAAGGTCTCGTCGCTCCACGGGCTGACCTACCGCAAGCTCCGGGCGTCGTTCGGCGAGGAGACGGCCCGCGCCTACGGCGAGGCCAACGAGGCGGCGATCGGACTCGTGGCCGGCCTCGTCGACGAACTCGGGATCGAGTGCGGGTGGCGGCGCGGGCCGGCCTTCACCTACACGACGGACCGGCAGACGCTCGGCAAGATCGAGGAGGAGGTCGAGGCGGCGCAGGCGGCGGGGCTCCCGGCCTCGTTCACGACGGACACCGAGCTCCCGTTCGAGGTCCTCGGGGCCGTCCGCTTCGAGGACCAGGCGCAGTTCCACGCGCGGCACTACGGGCTCGCCCTCGCCTCGGCCGTCGACGGCGACGGGTGCCGGGTGTTCGAGCGCAGTCGGGTCGTGGCCATCGATGCCTCGGCCGGGGTGTGCCGGGTGGAGAACGGCGGCACCGTCGTGGCTGACCAGATCGTCCTCGCGACCCATATCCCATTCCTCGACCGGGGCGGGTTCTTCGCGAAGGTCTCGCCGCAGCGCACGTACCTCCTCGCCGTCGAGGTGGAAGAGCCTGCGCCCGAGGGGATGTACCTCGGCGAGGGGCAGCGGACACGGACGCTCAGGAGCGCTGAGGGAGGCAGGTACCTCGTCCTCGGTGGCGCCGGTCACAAGGCGGGGCAGGAGCCCGATACGCCGTCGTGCTACGACGAGATCGAGCGGTGGGCGCGCGAGAACTACACCGTCAAAAATGTCGCCTACCGGTGGAGCGCGCACGACTACGTCCCCGTCGACGGGCTCCCCTACGTCGGGCGGCTCCCCTTCGGCGCGGGGCGGGTGTGGGTCGCCACGGGCTTCAACAAGTGGGGGCTGACGAACGGGACGGCCGCCGCGCAGATCATCGCCGACGGCATCGCCGGGCGGGACAACCCGTGGGCGAAGACGTTCGACGCGAACCGGCACGACCTCCCCGAGTCGGCGAAGAAGTTCGTCGAGGAGAACCTCAACGTGGCCGAGCGCTTCGTCCGCGACCGCATCCGCCACCTCACGGGGGCCGACGTGGCCGCGCTGGAGCCGGACGAGGGCGCCGTCGTCGAGGCCGGCGGCGAGCGCGTCGGGGCGTACCGCGACGCCGAGGGCGCGGTCCACGCCGTCTCGCTCGTGTGCACGCACCTCGGCTGCCACGTGACGTGGAACCCGGCCGAGCGCTCGTGGGACTGCCCGTGCCACGGCTCGCGCTTCGACGTGGACGGCGCCGTGCTCCACGGCCCCGCCGTCCGCCCACTCGCCCGCAAGACTCTCGACGACGGCGACACGCACTGACGCCGCTCCTTACACGCCCCCACGCGCTCTCAGAGGTTCACCCATCCGCTCTTGTATGCCCCTTCTCCTCCTCGTTGTCGGACTCTCGCTCATCGCGTTCACGCTCTTCGACGCGCTCTGGACGACGATCGCGCCGCACGGCGCCGGCCCCCTCTCGAAGCGGATCGCCCGGGGGTGGTGGACGGCGAGCCTGTGGGTGCACCGACGGCGGGCGGGCGGCGCGCACGGCCTCCTGGCGTTCGCCGGGCCTGCCCTCCTCGTCGTCGCCTTCCTCGTGTGGGTGGGGCTGTTGTGGGCGGGGTGGACGCTCCTCTTCAGCGCAGAACCCGGAGCCGTCGTCGGCTCTTCGTCGAACGAGTCGGCCGACCTCGCCGGCCGCGTCTACTACGTCGGGTTCGTCCTCTTCACTCTCGGCACGGGGGATTACGTGCCCGTGGGTGGGACGTGGGAGGTGCTCTCCGCCCTCGCTTCGCTCAGCGGCCTCTTCGTCGTCACGCTCGCCATCACCTACGTGCTCTCGGTCGTCTCCGCCGTCGCGGCGAAGCGACGGCTCGCCGGCTCCATCCATAGCCTCGGTGAGACGCCGTCGGACGTCGTGCGCCGGGCCTGGGATGGGAGCGGCTTCGCGGGCCTCGACCAGCACCTCCCGTCGCTCGGCTCAGCGCTCGAATACCACGACCAGCGGCACGCTGCCTACCCCATCCTCCACTACTTCCACAGCACCGAGCGGCGGACGGCGCTAGGACCGGCCGTGGCCGTGCTCGACGACGCGCTCCTGATTCTGGCCGAGGGCGTAGCACCGGACGCACGCCCCGCGCCGGCCATCGTGGAGCCGACCCGCCGCTCGGTAGGCAGCTTCCTCGATACCCTCGGCGATGCGTTCATCGAGCCCTCGGACGACGTGCCTCCGACGCCGGATCTCGCGGTGGTAGCCTCGGCTGGCATTCCTACGGAGGCAGCGGGTGACTTCAAACGGGCGGTGGAGCGAGGGGCACACCGCCGCCGGCTGCTCCGGGGCTTGGTAGAAGACGGTGGGTGGTCGTGGACTGCGGTCGTCTCAGCCCGTCCGGGAGCGCAGTGAAGGAGTTTACCAGCACCAAGCGGAACGCGAGATTGGTCGGCAACGCCGAGGCTTCCGTGCCGTACTATCGAGGCGCTCCCCACGCCCTCCCCGATGGTACCCGATTCTTCCGCAGCGCCCGATGAGCAGCTTCCACCGACCGATGTGGTCGAGGAATCGGTGCGCCTGCTCAAAGGGGTGGCCGATCCGACCCGGCTCCGCATCCTCTGCCTGCTGCGGCAGGACGAGCAGAACGTCCACGCCCTCACCGACGCCCTCGACGTGTCGCAGTCGGCCGTGAGCCACCAGCTCCGCGTCCTCCGCGAGGCCCGCCTCGTGGCGACCAGGCGAGACGGCCGCCACGTCTACTACCGCCTCGCCGACGACCACGTCTACGACATCCTCTCGGCCGCGCTGGAGCACGGGCGCGAGGTCTGCTGATCGGCACGCCTGCATTGGTGAGGCGGTCTTGCTCGTGCGACGATTTCGTGAAGCGATTGCGCGCGGGAACCGGGATCCCTACCTTTCATATGAGCATTTGTTCATATATCGCAGGGCGCTCCCCGGCCTCATGCCTAGCCTCTCCAGCATCAAAACGCACTCCGCTCCGGCCGTCTGGCTGCTGAGCACGCTGATGCTGTTCGCGCCGCTGGGTGCCCACGCTGTCGGGGCCGTGCTCTGCATCGAGTCCGACGGCGAGGTCGCTGTCGAGCGCGCCGAGGGCGCGATGTGCGCGGAAGGGACAGGCGAGCACACCCCGCTCGGTGTGACGCACTGCGAGTCGTGCACCGACGTCCCGCTCCCGAGCGGTGGCGACGCGGAGTGCGCCTCGTTCAAGACGGAGAGCAGCCCGTCGGCGCAGACGTTCCTTCCCGTCACCGCGCTCCTCCCGGTACTGGACCGCCTCCCGGTCCAGGTAGCGTCTATGTCCAAGGCGGTACAGGTATCCCTGCCGTCGACCCCGGCTCCCCTCCGCAGCGTGGTGCTGCTGATCTGAGCCGCTCCTGATCCCGGCTGTCCGACGACCGCTCACGGTCCTCGTAACCGCAGCCGATCCCGACCGCCGTGCCCGTCTGGTACGGCCTTCGTCCACGATCAGGAGATCCAGGCACATGGTATTCCCCCCGCTCGCGCTGCGCCGACTGGCGTGGCTCGGGGCCGCCGCCGCATTCGTGGCCTTCGCCACCGGCTGCGCCGCTCCCTACGACCTCACCTATCCCGAACCGCGCCCGCTCGGCCCGGTCACCGCTTCCTACGTTCCGACTCCCATCGAGAGAGTCGAGTCTGAGAACGGTGCACCCAACAGCGTGGCGCTCGCAGAGCCGCTCACGCTGGACGAGGCCGTCGCCCTCGCGCTGGCGCAGAACCCCGACCTCCGCGCGGCGGCCCACGAGGTGCGCGCCCGCGAAGGCGAAGCGTACCAGGCCGCTCGCCTGCCCAATCCAGAGCTAGAGATCGACGCCGAAGAGTTCGGTGGGAGTGGCGACCGCACGGGCACGGATGCGGCCGAGGTCGGGGCGGGGGTCTCCCAGACGATCGAGCTCGGCGGGGACCGCCGCGCCCGTGCCGCCGTCGCCGCCCGTGGGGCTGAGCTGGGTGCGTGGAGCTTCGAGGCCGCCCGCCTCGACCTCATCACGCGGGTCCACCAGGCCTTCGCGTCCGTGCTCGCGGCCGAGACGCGGCTCGCCCTCGCCGAGGAGCAGCGCGACATCGCGGCCCGCTTCGCCGACGCCGTGACCCGCCGCGCTGAGGCGGGGGCCATCTCGCCGCTGGAGGCCCGCCGTTCGGCGGTGGCTGCCGCTACGGCCGAGGCCACCTTCGGGCGTGCCCGCCGCGCGCTCGACGCCGCCCGTGCTCGCCTCGCTCCGCTCATCGGTCTCCCGTCGGGCGGTCTCGACGTGGCGGGCGATCTCGACCGGCTAGGCGTCGTCCCGCCCTACGAGCGGCTCCTCCCCTTCCTCGCGCTCAACCCCGACGTGGCCCGGTACCGGACGGCGCTCGCGCAGGCCGAGGCGCAGGTGGCTCTCGAACGAGCCCGCCGCATCCCGGACCCGACGCTCCGGGCGGGCGGGACCTACTTCAACGAGGTGGGCGAGGCTGCTGTCACCGCGGGCGTATCGATCCCGATCCCTCTCTTCGACACGAACCGGGGCGCGATCCAGGCTGCGCGTGCGCGAGTGAGCGGGACGGCGGCCGAGGCCGAGGCCGCGCTGCTCCGCGCAGAGCGCGACCTGGCCGAGGCCTACGGCACCTACGCCGCCGCTGCCGAGGCCGCACGCATCCTCCGCGACGACGCCCTCCCCAACTCCCGTGCTGCCTTCGAAGGCATAGAGACGGGCTATCGGGAAGGCGAGTTCGACCTCCTCGCCGTGCTCGATGCGCAGCGCGCGCTCGTCGAGACGCAGAACGCCCTCGCCGACGCCCTCGCCGACGTCGCCCAGTCCCGCGCCGCCGTCGAGCGTCTCATCGCCACCCCTCTCGAAGCCGCCGCCGACGGCGTGCTCCCCAACCCCGACAACGAGTAGCGCCATGAACAAGCACACGAACCCCACCCCCCCGGTGACGCCGCCCTCTCGGCCCGACCGTTCCGTTCCCCCCCCTTCCGAACCAACACCGACCGCGCTCGGCTCCCGCGCCCGCCTGCGGACCTACCTCGCCGAGAACCGCCGCGCGCGCTTCCTCGCACTCGGCATGGGCCTCCTCGCCGTCGTCGTCCTCGTCTGGTGGTTCGTCGCACGGAGCGGCGAACCGCTCGGGGACGATGCCACCATCGAGACCGACGAGCACGCGGAAGAAGGGGGCGAGCACGCCGAGGAAGAGCTCGTCGTCCTCACCGCAGCCGAGGTCGAGGAGTTCGGGATCGACGTGCGGACGGCGGGGCCGGGCACGATGGCCGTCGAGAAGGAGCTGCCGGGCGAGGTCCGCGCGAATGAGGACCGCTACGCCCACGTCACGCCCCGCCTCCCCGGCATCGTCCGGAGCGTGAGCGTGAGCGTCGGCTCATACGTCCGGCAGGGCCAGACGATGGCCGTCATCGAGAGCCGCGAGCTGGCCGACCTCTCGGCCGAGTACCTCGCCGCCGTGGAGCGGGAGGAGCTGGCACGGACCTCGTTCGAGCGCGAGGAGCGGCTCTACGAGCAGGAGATCACCTCGCAGGCCGACTACCTCGAGGCGCGGCAGGAGCTGGCCGAGGCCCGCATCCGCACGCGCTCGGCCCGGCAGAAGCTCATCGCGCTCGGGTTCTCCGATGGCTACATCGAGTCGCTCCCGCAGCGGGGCGAGCGGAGCCTCGTTACCTACCCCCTCACGGCCCCGCTCTCGGGCCGTGTCCTCGAGAAGCACATCGTCGCCGGCGAGGCCGTTGAGGCCGACACCGACGCCTTCGAGGTAGCCGACCTCTCTACCGTTTGGGTGGACCTCTCCGTCTACCAGCGCGACCTCGGCGTCGTCCGCGAGGGGCAGGAGGTCGTTGTCGACGCCGGGCCGGCGCTCGGCCGCACGCGCGGGACGATCTCCTACGTCCGTCCCGTCGTGGGGGAGGAGACGCGGACGGCGATTGCCCGCGCTGTCATTCGGAACCCGGAGGGGATGCTCCGCCCCGGCCAGTTTGTCACCGGCCTCATCGCCGTAGATGAGGCCGAGGTCGAGATCGTCGTGCCCGAGACGGCCGTGCTCGACGTCGAGGGCACGCCCACCGTCTTCGTCCAGACGGGCGAAGGCTTTGTTCCTCGCCCCGTCGAAGTCGGCGACCGCACGGCCGACGAGGTGGCGATCACGAGCGGGCTCTCGGCCGGCGAGCGCTACGTCGCCGCCGGAGCCTTCGCGCTCAAGGCCGAGCTCGGAAAGGAGGCTTTCGGCGACGACGACGACTGATGGCGCGCCGACGCCCCCAATCCCTCGCACATCGAAGCACGACTGAACTCCCAACTCAATGGAAAAGATCATCCCGTTCGCGCTGCGGAGCCGCCTCCTTGTCCTCGCCCTCGGCGTGCTCGTCGTGGCCGCCGGGTGGTGGACCTATGAGCGCCTCCCCATCGACGCCTTCCCCGACGTCTCGCCATCCCTCGTCCAGGTCTTCACCGTCACCGAAGGGCTCGCGCCGGAGGAGGTCGAGCGCTACGTGACCTACCCCGTCGAGACGGCCATGAACGGGCTGCCCAACCTGGAGCAGATCCGCTCGGTCTCTAACTTCGGGCTGAGCGTCGTCAACGTCTACTTCGAGGAGGGGACCGACGTCTACTTCGCCCGCCAGCTCGTCGGCGAGCGGCTCCAGGAGGCCCGGGAGAGCATCCCGCCCGGCTTCGGCGAGCCCGAGATGGGGCCGATCTCGACGGGCATGGGCCTCGTCCTCTTCTACTACCTCGACGACACGACGGGCGCGTACAGCCTGGAGGAGCTCCGCACGATGCAGGACTGGATCGTGAAGACGAGCCTCCAAACCGTCCCCGGCGTCACCGAGGTGCTCGGCATCGGCGGCTACGAGCGGCAGTTCCAGGTCGTCATAGACCCCGACGCGCTGCTGCGCTACGACGTCACGCTGGCGGAAGTGACCGAGGCGCTGGAGGAGAACAACCTCAACGTCGGGGCGCAGTACATCGAGCAGAACGCCGAGCAGTTCGTCGTCCGCTCGGTCGGGCTGGCGACCAGCCTGGTCGATCTCGAAAACGTGGTCGTGCGGACGGCGGACGGCACGCCCATCTTCGTGCGCGACGTGGCGGACGTGCGCATAGGCGGCGCGATCCGGCGCGGCCTCCAGACGCAAGGAGGCGTGCGCGAAGTCGTCTCGGGCATGGTCGTGAAGCTCTACGGGGCGAACTCGTCCACCGTCATCGGCCGCGTCGAGACGAAGCTCGCCGAGATCAACGAGGCGCTCCCGGACGGCGTCGAGATCGTCCCGTACTACGAGCAGAAGACGCTCGTGGAAGCCGCCGTGGCGACGGTGACGAACGCGCTCTGGCAGGGCATCCTCCTCGTCGTCATCGTGCTCATCGCCTTCCTCGGCTCCTGGCGGCCGAGCGTGGTGGTGGCGCTCGCGATTCCGTTCTCGGTCCTCTTCGCGGCCGTCTTCATGGGGCTCTTCGACATCTCGGCCAACCTCATGTCGCTCGGCGGCCTGGCAATTGCCATCGGGATGATGGTGGACGGGGCGATCGTGATGGTCGAGAACGTAGACCGGATGCTGCGCGAGGCGCCGCCCGACGAACCCCGCGTGCATGTCGTCGCGCGGGCGTGCGCTGAGGTCGCGCGGCCGGTCGCCTTCGCCGTCCTCATCATCGTCGTCGTGTTCCTCCCGCTCTTCACGCTCCAGGGCGTCGAGGGCAAGACGTTCCGGCCGCTCGCCTACACCGTGGCCCTCGCGATGCTCGGCTCGCTCGTCTACGCGCTCGTCCTCGCCCCGGTCTTCTCGGACCTGCTGATGCGGCGTCCGAAAGAGATCGGCGGTGACGGCGCACTGGGGAAGAAGCCGCTCGCGGAACGGGTGCTCGACCGGATGACCGCGTGGTACCGCCCCGTCGTGGCGTTCTTCGTGCGGCAGCGGACGTGGGCGATCGGCCTCGCCGTGGGCCTCCTCGCCGTCGGGGCGGCCGTCTTCCCCCTCCTCGGGAGCGAGTTCACGCCGACGCTCCAGGAGGGCACCGTCATCATGCGCCTCACGATGGCCCCGTCGATCTCGCTCACCGAGAGCCAGGCGACGGCGCAGCGCGTCGAGCGCCGCCTCATGGCGATTCCCGAAATCGAGGACGTGATAAGCCGGATCGGGCGCGGCGAGGTGGGCGCGCACGCCGACCCCATCAACTCGGCCGAGATGTACCTCGTGCTGACACCGGAGGACGAGTGGCGCTTCGACAGCCAGGAGGCGCTGATGACGGCGATCCGCGACGAGTTGGGCGAGGTGCCGGGCGTGCTGACCAACTTCACGCAGCCCATCCAGATGACGGTCGACGAGCTCCTCGAAGGCGTCAAGGCCGAGCTCGCCGTGAAGCTCTTCGGCGACGACCTGGGCGTGCTCAAGGAGCAGGCCGACGAGATCGCCGCCGCGCTGAACACGGTAGAGGGCGCGGCCGACGTGCAGGCCGACCAGATCACCGGGACGCCGCAGCTCCAGATCACCGTGGACCGGCAGGCGATTGCCCGCTACGGCGTCAACGTTGCCGACGTGCAGCGGACGGTGGCGACGGCGGTGGGCGGGGCCGAGGCGGGGCAGATCTTCGAGGGCATCCGCCGCTTCCCCATCTACGTCCGCTTCGAGGAAGACGCCCGCTCGACGCCCGAGGCGATCGGCGACCTCTTGATCCCGCTCCCCGGCGGCGGAACCGTCCCGCTCGGCGCACTCGCCGAGGTGGGCGAGGTCGTCGGGCCGCGGCAGATCACCCGGCAGGACAACCAGCGCTTCATCACGGTCCAGCTCAACGTCGAGGGCCGCGACATCGGCTCGTTCGTCGCCGAGGCGCAGGAGGTGATCCGGCAAGAGGTGGACCTCCCGCCGGGCTACCTCACGACGTGGGGCGGGCAGTTCCGGCTCCAGCAGGAGGCGAACAAGCGGCTCATGGTCGTCGTCCCCATCACGCTCCTCATCGTATTCCTCCTGCTCTACTCCAGCTTCAACTCGCTGAAGAACGCCACGCTCATCGTGCTCAACATCCCGCTCGCCCTCGTCGGCGGCATCGTCGCGCTGTGGATCACGGGGCAGAACCTCTCGGTCCCGGCGTCCGTCGGGTTCATCGCGCTCTTCGGGATCTCGCTCCAGAACGGGATGGTGCTCGTGACCTACCTCAACCAGCTCATCCGCGACGGGACGGCGATGGACCGGGCGAGCGTGGAGGGCGCGCTCCTCCGGCTCCGCCCCGTGCTGATGACGGCGGTGACGACGGCGCTCGGCCTCCTCCCGCTGCTCTTCTCGGCGGGGACGGGGAGCGAGGTGCAGCGCCCGCTGGCGACCGTCGTGGTCGGCGGCCTCTTCACCTCGACGGTGCTGACGCTCCTCGTCCTCCCCGCCCTCTACACGTGGTTCAGCGAGCCGACGGTAGCGGCGGAGCCCGCCGAACCGGAAACGGCCGAACTCGCTCATGCTACTGCCTGACCCGAACCTGCTATGAAACACGTCATCGCCTTCATCAAACCGCACAAGCTCTCCGACGTCACGCTCGCGCTCCACCGCGTCGAGGGGCTGACGGGGATGAGCGCCGCCGACGTCCGCGGCTTCGGCCGAGGGCGCGCCCTCGACATGCCTGACACGTTCTCGGAGGGGGCCGCCGACTTCGTCCCGCGCGTCCGCATCGAGGCCGTGTGCCGCGACGAGATCGTGGAGGAGGTCGTCGAGACGATCCGGCGCGAGGCGCACACGGGCCTCCGCGGCGACGGGAAGATCTACGTCGCGCCCGTCGAGGACGCCGTCCGCATCTCCACCGGTGAGCGCGGCGAAGCCGCCGTTTGACCGCTCTCTATCTCGAATCCTATGACGTACCTCCTCTGGGTACCCGTCCTCCTCGCCGCCGTCTGGGCCGCGCACTGGGGGGCCGAGCACCTCTCGGCTCCGCTGAGAAAGCTGCGCCAGAAGTGGGGGATCTCCGTGGCCGCCGGCGGCGCGCTCATCGGGCTGGCCGCGGCGAGCCCCGAGGTCGGCATCGCCACGTCGGCGGCGATGCGGGGCGTCTCCGACATCGGGCTTGGGAGCTCCGTCGGGTCGAACGTCATCGCCATCCCCATCATGGTGGTCACGGCCTACCTCGCCACGCGGAAGCGACGGCTGGGGGAGGACCAGGAGAACGACGGGAATAACGACGGCGGCGGCGAAGGGGGCGGCAGCGCGGAGCACGAGGGTCACGAGCGGCACCTTCGCGAGCACGCTCTCGTCGTGGACCGCCAGGCGGTCACGGTGCAGGCACTGCCGTACCTCGGCCTCGTCGCCCTCTTCGCTGCGCTGACGCTGCCTGCCCCATGGCGCGGCCTCCAGCCCCTCGACGCGGCGCTCTTGGGGGCGGGCTACCTCGCCTACGCCGCGCAGGCGCTCCTTCGGGGGCGCGGCGAGGGCGAGGACGTGGACTGGCCCAAGAAGGAGGTCGCCCTCGCCGTCGGTGGCGTGGCGGCACTCGTGGCCGGGGCCTATTTCACCGTCCTCGCAACCGAGAACATCGTCTCCGGGCTCGGCATCGAGGCCGTCGTGGGTGGCCTCTTCATCACGGCCCCGATGGCGGCGCTCCCGGAGGTGTTCGCCACGTGGAGCGTGACGCGGAGCGGGCAGGTGACGCCGGCGGTGACGAGCGTGATCGGCGACCACGCCGTGACGCTCACGCTCTCGTTCGTGCCGCTGGCGCTGGCGACGCTCCCGGCCGAGAACTTCCGGCTCTTCGCGATCAACCTCGTCGGCGTCGCGCTCGTGGCGGTGCTCTACGCGGCCTTCGTGTGGGTGGGCGGGCGCGAGAAGGGCTTCCAGCGGTGGCAGGTGGTAACGCTCGCCGTCGTCGCCCCGCTGTGGGTCGTCGCCGTCATCTTCTGGGGACTCTAGCCGAAGCAGACCTATGCACCAGACCACCTACCACGTCGAGAAGATGGACTGCGCCGCCGAGGAGCACCTCGTGCGGATGCGCCTCGAAGACATGGACGGCGTCCGCCGCCTCGCCTTCGACCTCCCGGCCCGACGGCTCGACGTCGTTCACGCCGGCGACGTGGCACCCGTCACGGCAGCGCTAGACGAGCTCGGCCTCGGGGCCAGGCACGTCACGACGGAAGCGTTGGATGGCGCTCTCTCCGACGCTGACGCTGACGACACTGGGGAACGGAGGCCGCTCCTTCTCGCCCTCGTCATCAACGCCGCCTTCTTCGTCGGCGAACTCACGGCCGGGCTCCTCGCCGGGTCGATGGGCCTCGTGGCCGACTCGCTCGACATGCTCGCCGACGCGCTCGTCTACGCGCTCAGCCTCGCAGCCGTCGGCGGGACCGTGCTCCGTAAGAAGCAGCTCGCGCGGACGAGCGGGTACCTCCAGCTTGGCCTCGCCGTCTTCGGCTTGGTCGAGGTGGCGCGGCGCTTCGTGACGGGCGAAGGCGCACCAGACGTGACGACCATGCTCGTCGTGGCCGCGCTCGCCCTCGCCGGGAACGTGGCGACGCTCGTGATCCTGAGTAAGGCGAAGCGAGGAGAGGCCCACATCGAGGCCTCCTGGATCTTCACCTCGAACGACATCAAGGTGAACGGTCTGGTGATCGCCTCCGCCCTCGTCGTCTGGGCGACGGCCTCGGCCATCCCGGACCTGCTCGCTGGCGGTTTCATCTTCCTCATCGTCGCAAATGGCGCGCGGCAGATCCTCGCGCTGTCGAGGTGAACAGGTCCCGGAGGCTGCCGTGAACCCGAACACCAACACTTGGAATCGTATCGGCTACGGGCTCTACGCGCCGTTCTACGATGTCGTGGCCCGCAGGCTCGACCGCGGACGCCGCCGCTCCATCGAAGCGCTCGGCCTCCAGACGGGCGAGCGCGTCCTCATCCCCGGCTGCGGAACCGGCCTCGACTTCGAATCCCTCCCGCCCGGCCTCCGCGTGGTCGCGGGAGACCTCTCGCCGGTGATGGTGCGGAAGGCGCAGGCCCGCGCCGACGCGCTCGGCCTCGACGCCGACGTCCGCGTGATGGATGCCCATGCCCTCGACCTCTCCGACGGCTCGTTCGACACGGCGCTGCTCCACCTCGTCCTCGCCGTCGTGCCCGACCCCGAAGCGGCGATCCGGGAGGTCGCCCGCGTGCTCCGCCCCGGCGGGCGCGTCGGCGTCTTCGACAAGTTCCTCGCCGACGCGGCCGAGCCGTCGCTCATCCGGCGGGCTGCGAGTGCCGTCGCCAACGTCATCGCCACCGACCTCAACGGTCGCCTCGGTCCCCTGCTCGACGCGAGTGGACTCGTGCTGGAGCGCGAGGAGCCGATTCTCTTCGGCACCCTCTTCGCTCTCGTCGCCGTCTACTCCGGCTGAACCGACCTCTCCCCATGCCCGAATCCATTCGCCTTGAACTCCCCGTTCTCCTCCCGGACGTCCCCGACGCCCGCGACGCCTGCGTCGCTCGGCTCACTGACGACCTCGCGGCCACCGAAGGCGTGGACCGCGCTCACGTCGTACCGGCCGCGAACGGCGAGCCGGCCCAGGTCTGCATCCACTACGACCCGGACCGGCTCGCCCTCCCGCGCATCCGGCGCATCGCCGAGCGCGCCGGAGCCCGCATCACGGGGCGCTACGGCCACGTGCTATGGGGGGCCGACGGGCTTCTCCACCAGCGCCGCGCACGCACCGTGACGGAGCGGCTGAAGCAGCAGCCGGGCGTCGTCGAGGCCGAGGCCAACGCGACCGGCCCGATCCGCATCGAGTTCGACCGCGAGGCTACGGACGAGACGGCACTCCGACGGGCGCTCGCCGACCTCGGTGTGACGGTCCCGACTCCGGTTCCTGCCGAGCAGGTCCCGCTGGCGAGCCACGCCGGGCACGATCACGCGCCGGGGGCACACGGCCACGCCCACGGCGGCATCTTCGGCGAGCGGACCGAGCTCATCTTCGCCGTGTTGAGCGGCGTCTGTGTCGGACTCGGCTGGGTGCTGGAGGCATTCACCGACGTCACCGAGTGGGTGCCGCTCGCGCTCTTCATCGGGGCCTACTTCTTCGGCGGGTGGTTCACCGTGCGCGAGGCGTGGGACTCCGTTCGCGCGGGTCGCTTCGAGATCGACTTCCTCATGCTCGTGGCCGCGGCCGGGGCCGCCGCCCTCGGCGAGTGGTTCGAGGGTGCGCTGCTGCTGTTCCTCTTCTCGATTGGTCACGCGCTCGAGGGCTACGCGATGGGCCGCGCCCGTAAGGCCATCGAGGCCCTCGCCGAGCTCGCCCCCGATACGGCGACGGTCCGGCGAGACGGAGGGCCGAGGATCGGCCCCACCGAGCAGGAAGTACCCGTCGAGGAGCTCGTCGTCGGCGACACCGTGGTCGTCAAGACGAACGAGCGCCTCCCCGCCGACGGGTTCGTCGTCAAAGGCACGAGCGCTGTCAACCAGGCCCCTGTCACCGGCGAGAGCGTGCCCGTCGACAAGCGGCCCGTGGACGACGCCGAGGCCGCCCTCGCCGATCCGCATGGGCTCGACGCCGACCACCGCGTCTTCGCCGGCACCATCAACGGGAGCGGGGCGCTGGAGGTCGTCGTGACGAAGACGGCGAACGAGTCCACGCTCGCCCGCGTGGTGCAGATGGTGACGGAGGCGGAGACGGAGCGCTCGCCGACGCAGCGGTTCACCGACCGCTTCGAGCGCGTGTTCGTACCTGCCGTGCTCGCCCTCGTATTCCTGCTCCTCTTCGCGTGGGTGGTCGTGGACGAGACGTTCGCGCAGTCGTTTTACCGGGCGATGGCGGTGCTCGTGGCCGCCAGCCCCTGCGCGCTCGCGATTGCGACGCCGAGCGCCGTGCTCTCGGGCGTCGCCCGGGCCGGACGCGGCGGCGTGCTCGTCAAAGGCGGCGGGCCGCTCGAGAACCTCGGGCAGCTCTCGGCCATCGCCTTCGACAAGACCGGAACGCTCACCGAGGGCGAGCCCCGCGTGACGGACGTGGTGCCCGCCGAGGGCGCAACGCAGGACGAGCTGCTCACGACCGCCGTGGCCGTCGAGCGCCTGAGTGACCACCCCCTCGCGAAGGCCGTCGTCCGCCACGGCGAGGCCGAGGGTGTGACCTCGGCCGAGGCGACGGGTCTCCAGAGCATCACCGGGCGCGGCATCCGCGCCGACCTCGCCGGCGAGCCCGTCTACATCGGTAAGGACGATCTCTTCGCTGAAGTCGAGGGAGTACCCCTCCCCGAGGCGGTACGCCAGACGGTCGAGCGCCTGGAGACCGAGGGGCGAACGACGATGATCGTCCGACGTGGCGAGCGCTACCTCGGCGTCGTCGGACTGATGGACACGCCGCGCGAGGCCGCGAAGGAGACGATCGCTCGGCTCCGCGAGATCGGGATCGAGCGGATGGTGATGATCTCGGGCGACAACCAGCGCGTGGCCGAGGCCGTCGCGAAGGCCGTCGGGCTCGACGAGGCACGCGGCGACCTCATGCCCGAGGACAAAGTCGAGACGATCAAGCGCCTCAGCCGCGAGGCGAAGGTGGCGATGGTTGGCGACGGTGTCAACGACGCCCCCGCGATGGCGAACGCGACGGTGGGCATCGCGATGGGCGCGGCCGGCAGCGACGTGGCGCTGGAGACGGCCGACGTGGCGCTCATGGCCGACGACCTGCGGCACCTCCCCTTCGCCGTGGGCCTCAGCCGGAAAACGCGGGGGATCATCCGGCAGAACCTCTGGATGAGCCTCGGGATGGTGGCATTCCTCGTCCCCGCGACGATCTTCGGGCTGGGGATCGGCCCGGCCGTGGCGCTCCACGAGGGGAGCACGCTCGTCGTCGTCTTCAACGCGCTCCGACTCCTCGCCTACCGCGCACCGGGCACCTGAAGCCGACGGCCATCCTCTGTGCCTACCGCGCTGCTACGTCTGCCTCGTACCCCAGGGTCTCTATCGCTTCGACCAGTGCCTCCGGCGTCGTGCGTACGTCGTCGTAGCGGATGCGAGCTTCCGGGGGCGTCATCCCGACGCTCGCCGCGAGTACCCCCTCCGTCCTGGCGAGCGTCGCCTCGACCCCGCGCGCGCACGCATCGCAGGTCATCCCCTCGATGCGGACGACGACCTCGCGCTCGGCCTCGACCGAGACCGGCTGGACGACAGCTTCGGCTGAGGTCGGGGTCTCCCTCGACAGGAGCGCGGGTGCCGCGACGAGCGCTGCGACGGCGACCGTAGCCCCCGCCAGGAGCACCCACCGCGTCCGGTGACGGGGCGCGTCGTCGCAGGCGCAGTCCGGCCCTTCGCTTGCTACGGCTTCAGGCGTAGCCCGTGCGCTTCTCCAGAAGGCCACCCCGAGCGCTCCCACGGCGAGAGCTACGAAGAGCGGTCGGTAGGGCTCCAGCACGGCCAGCGACGAGGCGAACGCCCCGCCCACGCCGACGGTGGCCAGGGCCAGCGGTAGCGTGCAGCACGCCGAGGCCGCAAGCGCGGCCCCGAGGGCCGCGAGGAGGGGGAGGCGAGACGGGTTCATGGCAACACGCTCTCTTCGTTGGGGGGAACCGGCATCGGTGCTGTTGGTTAACAAGATCGTTATATAACCATTTTGTAGGCTGGTTCCCATGTCTTCCCCCCCCGATGCTCGCCGCGCCGTCACGGACCGCACCTGCGTCCGTCCAGAGACGGGCGATCGACGCGCCCCCTCGCTCTCGGAGCTCCAGCGCGAGGCTCACGCTAACGACCACCTCGTCGCCCTCGCCGCCTACTTCTCGGCCGCGAGCAACGAGACCCGCCTCCGCATGCTCTTCGTGCTCTGGCGCGCGGGCGAGCTGTGCGTGTGCGACCTCGCGGACCTCTTCGAGATCACGCAGCCGGCCGTCTCGCGCCACCTTAAAATCCTGCGGGAGAAGGCCCTTGTCGAGGCCCGCCGCGATGCGCAGACCATCTACTACTCCGTCTGCACCGACAACCCCTTCGCTCGCTCGCTCGTCCGGCTCTTCGAGGAGCAGGCGGCCGACGGCGTGACCCTCACCCTTCCCCCCGCTCCCGATGCCTGAAGCTCCGCCCGAGACCCTCTCGATCTCCACGATCACGTGCCCGTCGTGCGGGGCGCGCACCGCGGCCGAGATGCCGACCGGGGCGTGCCAGTTCTTCTGGCCGTGCCCGTCGTGTGGGACCCTCCTGCGTCCTGAGAAGGGGGACTGCTGCGTGTTCTGCTCCTACGGCGACGTGCCGTGCCCGCCCGTCCAGTCCGAGCAGGCAGGAGGCGATTCGCAGGCGGGAGGCGAGACGGCGTCCTGTTGTGCCCCATAGCATAGCTCACCCTCACCCTCACCCTACGCCCCTCTCATGTCCGACGTTCACTGCGACCTCGCCGTCCTCGGGGGCGGCATGGCCGGACTCCCTATCGCGAACAAGGCCGCCTACAAGGGGCTCCGCACCGTCCTCGTCGAGCGCGAGCTCCTCGGAGGCACGTGCCTCAACCGGGGTTGCATCCCGACCAAGACCCTGATCGAATCGGCGCGGGCGGCGCACGTCGCACGAACGGCCGGGCGGCTCGGCGTCGAGGTCACGGGCGAGGTCCGGGTGGACCTCGCAGCCGTCGTCCGCCGCAAGGACGAGGTCGTCCGTTCCATCCGAGAGCGCGCCTACGCTCAGGTCGAGACGAACGAGCACCTCTCGCTCGTCGAAGCCGAGGCCCGGTTCCTGGAGCCCGGTGTGCTCCAGGCCGGCGACACCACGATCCGGGCCGAGCGCGTCGTCGTCAACACCGGCGCACGGCCGACGCTCCCGCCCATCGAGGGGCTGGAGTCCGTCCCCTACCACACGAGCCGGACGCTCCTCGACGTGACCGAACTCCCCGAGCGCCTCCTCGTGGTGGGCGGTGGCTACGCCGGGTGCGAGTTCGCGCAGACGTTAGCGCGGTTCGGGAGCCGCGTCACGGTGCTCCAGCGAGGCACGCACCTCCTCCCCTCCGACGACCCCGACGCGGGGGATGTCATTGCGGAGGTGTTCCGCGATGAGGGGATCGAGGTCGTCCTCGACGCCGAGGCCGTGCGGGTCGAGGAACGGGGCGGTGCGATCCGGCTCACAGCACGCGTAGGAAACGCCGAGCGCACGTTCGCGGGCGACGCGCTCCTCATCGCGGCGGGTCGCACGCCGAACACGGACGCCCTGAACCTCGAAGCCGCCAGGGTCGAAGTAGACGAGCGGGGGTTCGTCGTCGTGGACGAGGCCTACCGAACGAGCGCGGAAGACGTCTGGGCCATCGGGGATGTCGTAGGCGGGCCGATGTACACCCACAGCGCTCGCGATGATGCCGACCGTCTCTACCGCCGCATCGTCAAAGGCGAGACCGACGACTCGGAGGCCGACGACGCCACGACGAGCACCGGGCGTCACGTGCCCCACGCCGTATTCACCGATCCTGAGGTGGCGGCCGTCGGGATGACGGAAGCAGAAGCGCGCGGGGCGGGGTACGAACTCAAGGTTGGGACGCACCCGTTCAGCCGCGTGGCCCGCGCTAAAGCGATGGGCCAGACGGCCGGGTTCGTGCGGCTCGTTGCCGACGCCGAGACCGACCGCCTCCTCGGCGCGACCATCGTCGGGCCGCACGCGGGCGAACTCATCCACGAGCTCGTCGTGGCGCTCGACCTCGGGGCGACCTACGACCGAGTCGGGCGCAGCCTCCACGTCCACCCCACCCTGTCGGAAGGCGTGAACTCCGCAGCGGGTGGTGTCCACCGCCCGGCCGGGGACGAGCAGGAATGATCCTCAATCGAGACCGGACGTAGGCACGTCATCTACGCCTCGCCCCGATCTACGACCTTGCCCTGGGGGGCTACCGCCTCTCCGGCGTCAGTAGCCACCGCAGGCAGGCGGTTGAGCCCCCCCGTCCCCAGCCCGGTGCCACCGTCGTGCGTATGACGATCTTCGAGCTGGTCGTCTTCAATGCGCTTGGCCTCCTCGCCAACAACGGCTGCACAGGTACGGAGACCCCGATAGCGCGGTGATCCTGAACCGGGACTATGTGAGGACCGCACGCAGCGTATCAACTCTCAGCTCGTTTCCTGCACAGGGCGAGAACGAAGGCACGGTGCTCAGGCGTGCCCCCTGCGTCGGTACCGGCTCGGCGTCATCCCGACGTGCTTCTGGAACACCTCGGCGAAGTGGCTCGCACTCTGGTACCCACACCGGCGCGCGGCCTCCTCAATCTTCAGGTCCGTGCTTCGCAGCAATCGTCCGGCCTCCTCGACTCGGCACTTCGTGACGTACTGCTTCGGCGTCAGCCCGAGCGAGCGCTTGAACTCCCGCGCGAAGTGGAACTCGCTCATCCCAGCCTGCTCGGCCATCTGGGCTACGGTGATGCGACGGCTGGGGTCAGTCCGGACGAAGTCGACGACCTTCTGGAGCCGGTAAACGGGGATGCCGCCCCGCCACTCCGCCTCACCGAGGTCACCGTCCACCTCGCCCTCGATCTTGGCTGCCAGTTCGGCGGCGGACTGCGCCTTTAGAATCTCCTCCCCACCGAGCCGGTAGCCGAGGAAGTACGGCTCGCCATTGAACTGGACGCGGAGACACACCCAAGGCGCAGAGCCGTCGTCGGGCTGACGGTGGCCCGCCTCCTCCTCGGAAACCGCGACGGCCTCGTCTACAGCTTCACGCTCGGCCTCTCTCCAGTCGCCACCGAAGTGGACGTAGTCGTCGGTTTTCATAGCAGGACCTCCGTAGCAGGTCAGGAGGACGAGCGCACACAACAGCACGCTCATAGCGACGGAGCCGGAACTCCGGACGCTATATGTGTGACGGCGCTAACCTGACGGTCGTTCCTTCAGGGCAGGGCACTAATCGGTCTTTGCAACGCAGGAGTCCTGTAACACGGGAGGTCGGGGCGCTCCTGACGGAGCGACGAGCGCCCCGACCTCGCGGCGGAGGCACTCGTCTGGTATCCCCATCCACGAACGCCTTTCCGTCATGACCGTCCAATTGCCACCACCGTGTCTCACGCTCGAAGCCATCGCGGAGGAGCTCGACCGCCCGCCCCTCCCGGAGAACCCCTTCCCCACCTGCATCACGGCGCGCAACTCGGCCACCATCGAGCGGTTCGGCGAGTGGGCAGAAGCGCAACGGTCAAAGGTCGAAGCTGACCTCGAACGGCTGCGAGACCGCGATGTGGTCCCCGAGGCGTGGGAGCTGAGCGCGCTCGCTACGGCCGTACGCCAGTGGCACGTCTTCGCCGCGTTCCACCGGCTCCACGAAGAGCATTGGTGCCCCGCCCTGCTCTTCCGCCTCGCCACGAAGACCGATCTTCTTGTGCTCTGCGATGCCGCCTCGAACTCGTCGTCAGCAGGATTCGGCGAGCGGCAGAAGAAGGTGCTCGCGAAGCGTGGCATCAGCGACCGTCTCAGCTGGGCTGCGGCACGTCGACTGGTGGCGGCAATGGGGCTGCTGGAAGCCGAAGTGCCTGACGCTGAGGGGGGCGAGTCGGTAGAGGTTGTCGGAACCTCTCCCACCGGAGTTGCCTCGGGTGACGGAACTACCAACACCGAAGCGGCCCCGGTAATTGCCAGAGTCCCTGATGGGGAGGTGCCCGATGAGGAATGTCCTGCCGTGGAGGAATGTCCTGCCGTGAAAGTCGCCCCTGCAGAGGATGCTTCGAACGGAGATGTTCTTCCCGAGGAAAGGCCGGACAGGACGCTCCCCGAACTCCGCCTGAACCGTGTTTGGTCGGTCCTCCCCACCTACACGAAGAAACAGCTCGAAGGCGTCTACCAGAAGTTTGGCGTCGGGCTGTGGAGTCAGTTCGGTGACCGGTTCTACTCCTCGATGCGGAAGCCGGAGATGCTCACCTTCGTCCAGCGCGTCGTCCGGCACCACGCCTGCCTCGACGCGGCCGAGCGGCTCACGGAGAGTCAGCTCGACGCGCTCCACGACTGGATGCGTATCAACCTCGCGGAACAGTACCACCGGGATGAAGACCTCCGCATCGCCGCTCGGCTGTTCGGTGACTTCCAGGCCGCCGCGGCGCTCAGCCGCGATGGGGACGGGCTCTCGCCGGAGGCCTGGAACCAGTACCGCAAAGCCGACCTCCGGCGAATCGCGGCGCTCTGTTACCACCGCTTCTACGAAGCCGAAATGGTAATAGGGCGTCGGGGCGAGGCGGCGTAGCGACGAGTCTCCATGCGGCTCCGGCCCGCTCCGGCTTCGACCGAGTGGTGCCGGTGCATGGTGAGAGGAGGAGCGCTGCCTCGAAGTAGCGCTCCGTAGGAGATGATTCCAGCGGCCCGGCGCGTGCTTCGGCACGGGGGCAGGAGGTGAGAGTCCTGTTCCGGCGCTGGAATCGTCTCGTTTCGAAAAGGACAGGGCAGTGCGGCTACCCCGGCCTCACAACGGGGACCCTTCGGGAGGAGGTCCCTCGGGTCCATCCCACGTATAGGGGGCTTTGCCAGCGGAAGAGGAAAGGTAGGCGACGGGCGGACAGCGTCAAGGTCGTTCGGCCCCGTGCTCGCGCTGCGCCGCGAGAAGGCTTACACACTTAAACACCCCGCACGCGCTCCGCGCTCGCTTCTCGCGCCGGTCGCTCCGCGCGGGGGCGCTCCACCTTGACCCAACCGGACCTTGGGACCCGGCCGAGCTATCGCTCGCCGAGCTATCGCTCGGGGTGCCTCGGTCCTGTCCGCCCTTACGCCTGCCGGCATGGTGGCCGCTGGCCGACGCGCAGACTGCGTCGCTAGAGGCTCTCTCATTCCTCTTACCAGCCTCTTGGAGGTCGCCATGCATACCGATCACACGCAGAACCGTCCTGGTTCTCTCCACTCGGCCTATCGTACCGTCATCGAGCAGGGTCGCCGTTGGTTCCGCTTCGCGCACGCGCTCGACGCTGAGCTCCGGGCCGGAGGCTCGCGCCTCTGGGTCAAGCCGAAGCTCCACGCGCAGTACGGGCTCCGCCAGACGCAGGCGCTCCGGGCGCGCTCGTTCGTCCTCACCACCCGGCTCGACGGTGGCAGTGAGGCGACGCTCCTGAGCCTCCTGGAAACCGGCTTCCGACCGTCCGACGAGCTGGAGGTTCGGCGCACGAAGCGGGGTGCTGTCTCGCTCTCGACCCGCACCGGGCGCGAGCTGGGCACGCTGAACCGACCGGCCGCGTCGTGGATCTGCCCACTCTTCGAAGCCGGGTACCCGCCGAAGTTCTACCTCCGCGAAGTGGCCGTACACGACGGGGCGCTGAAGGCCTACGTCGTCGTGGCGCACTTCCACGAGGGCGTCGAGGCGTACCTGAGGACGCACGCTGCTTGGGACGACCGGCAGCAGATCGCCGCGACGGTCTGAGCACCGAGGCGCGACGGCAGCCGTCCCGGATTCGTCTGGGGCGGCTGCCCTTTTTTGCTTCAGCCGGGAGTGAAATGAGATAAGCGGGAGCAGCACGATCAAGGGCTGCACTATTCCCCTACCCGCCATCGGTTACCCGATTGGGGGGCTGCGAGAGGTCCGGCAAATTACGCGACGGCTCGACGTCGGCAAGGTCGTCCGGCTTCGCTTCGGCTGCGCCGGCTCCACCTTGCCTTGCCGCCGCCCTCTGGCCGCATCCGCGGCAACCCGCGTCCACGGCCTACGGCGGCTGGTCTCGCCTTACGCGACTGCTTTCTGCCGGTCGCAGCCCGCTCTCACGGGCCAGCATCCGGTGGATGCACCCTGGGCTCGACCTCCTACTCCTCTCAACCAGTCGCACGGAGGTCCATCATGACTGCGCTTCACACCAACACACACCACGGCCGTCGCTCCACGTATTTCGAGCAGGCCCGCATGTGGTACCGCTACGCGAAGTATCTCAGAGGTCGTCCCTACAACGCCTACCTCAAGAAAGAAGCGGCGCTCGCGCACAGCTTCCGCCTTCGGGGGCGGTCCTTCGTCCTCCCCGCCACGCTGACGCTGACGACCGATTCTGAATCCGGTCTCCGGTGGCTGAAGCGCTGGAGCCTCACCGGGAGCTACCATTTCCTCGAACTCACCGCTCGGGTGATGCAGATCGATGACGACGATCCGACAGCCGACGAAGTGCATCTGTTCATCGAAGAGGCGGACCGCACCAGCTCGCGGAACCGGAAGGTTCTCGTGGGGCGGCTCCCGGAGGAAGATGCCTTCTGGCTCGTGCCTCTTCTCAGGCTCGAAGGCGACGCCTACGGCACCGGGCCCGTCATCCGCTTTTTCGTCGAGCGCTCGGCGATCCATACGGGTGCGCGGGGCCGCATCTCGGCTGAGTCCTCGGAGGTCTCCGTCGTCGTCGCGCACGCACACGAGGCCGCGCGGCAGTGGCTCGACTGGAAGGATGAGCGGCGGCAGCGGTTCGATGAACTCTACCGTAGCGTCTACTACGACGACCGCGCCTACGAAAGCGTAGAGGCATAGACGACGTCCGAGATACAGGCCGGGCCGCCCCGGAGCGTAGATGCATTCCGCATCGCTCCGCAGGGCCGCCCGGCCTTTTTCGTGCCGTCGTGCTGTGCTGAAACCTCAGCGCTGGGGTGCTGGCCCCGCGCGCTCCGACGGATCTGAGGACCTTCGGTCCATCCGACCGAGCGCTCTCCGCCGACAGCCGCTTCGCTTGGCCGCCGACTGTCGAGGGCCGCAGGGAACGGGGGGAGCAGGTGGTGCTCTCCACCAGCACGCCGCCCGGCGGTGCCTGCCCTTCAGGGCACCGCCGGGCGGCTTTACCGACGCTCAGGTGCGGTGTCTCGAACTCCTCCAACCCAACCACCAGAGGTTCACCATGCACGAAATATTCGGAGAACGATTCTACAGCCGTCAGAAAGCCGCTTGGCACCGCCTCGGCGAGACGTTCGACCTCGACGACGACGTGAGCGTCGTGGACGCCGTCGGGAAGACCGCCGTCGGGGTCGAGATCGACGCAGTCCCGCTGAAATACGTCTACGAGGGCGAGGCCCACGAGACGGAGCAGCGCGCCATCATCCGCAAGCCGACGCCAGACGACCCCGAGCCGCGCGTGTTCGGCTTCGCCTCGGAGAACTGGCACGTCGCGCAGTACCTCGACTACGCGAAGGCCCTCGACCCGCTCTCGGAGACGTTCCCCGTCGAGACCTGCGGGGTCCTTCGGGACGGGGAGACGCTCTTCCTCGCCCTTCGCGGTGACTCGTTTGCGGTGCAGAGCGTGGACGAGATCGAGAACTACTTCGTCTGCGTGCTCAGCCAGGTGCCGGGCAAAGGCCACCGCATCCTGTTCACGCCCCGCCGCGTCGTCTGCCAGAATACCCTCTCGCTCGGCATCCGCCAGGCCACGATCAACCTCCGCATCCCGCACACCGGCGACCCCACGCAGATGGTGGCCTTTGCCGCACAGCTCGTGACCGAGATGACGCGGGCGACGGAGAAGGTCGAGGCCTACTTCGAGGCGATGGCGAAGGTGAAGGTGGGCGAGGAAGGGCTCGACAAGTTGCTGAGGGCCGCGTTCCCCGAGCCGCCGGTCCCGGCGAAGGTGCGGCTGTGGCAGAACCTCTCGCCGCAGCAGATCGCGGTGATGAAGGAGTCGAGGCTGAACTCGGCGATCCTCGACGCGGAGAGGGCGATGGAGTCGTGGGTCGTGGCCTCGGACCGGGTGCTGAAGATCCGCGACGGCGCGCGCGTGCTCTACCAGACCTTCAACGACGAGCACCCGCAGTTCGCCGGGTCGGTCTGGGCCGCTTACAACGCCTGCACCGAGACGAGCGACTGGCGGAAGGGGCGGGGGAACGTGGCCGAGTCGGTGCTCTTCGGACCGAGGGCGCAGGAGAAGGTCCGCGCTTTCAAGGCCGCGCTCGAGTTGACGACGGGCGTGAGCATGAACTGAAGGGGGTCAGGTGAGGGACCAGGGGCCGCACCGGCGGGCAGGCGAAGCCGGTGCGGCCCCTCCCCTCTCCACTCGACCATGCGACCGATGAAAGCGACCCCGAAGAACCTCCTCGTGCTCACTCGCATCGAGCGTCGGATGCTGGAGGGGGGCGAGCGCTACGCAGGCCAACCCGCCCTGCTGAGCCGCGACCTGCGGCGGGGCGAGCGCTACCACGCGGATCGCCTCGTGCGGCTCGGCTTCCTGAAGAAGACGAGGTCGACGGCTCCCTGGCATGGGTCCCCATCCGCCGCGCTCTACTGGTGCGATGAGTCGTGCCGCAGGAATACGATTGGAACGGTCCCCTGACCGGGACGGCGGTGGGTTGACTCGTATCGGGCCTTCCCCTGTCCGTGCGGGTCCACAGCGCGGCGTGAGGACCCGCACGGACGCGGGCCGGAAGCCAGCCCACGGGAGGTGGATCATGCAGCATAATCTGTTCGACGTCGTAGAGGGCCAAGCAGAGAGCCGCGGTGCCTACGCGGAGCCGAGGCCGGCGTATGAGGGGTCGCCCTACGAGAGTGCCCTGTTCTCGGGCGTTCCGCTCTACACGACCCGGCTCGTCCGGGAGCACACGTTCTCGTTCCCCGAGCGGACGCAGGTGTGCTCGCCCGAGGCCGTAGCCGCCGTGCTCCGGTCGTACTTCGAGAGCCGGGACCGCGAGGAGTTCGTCGTCTGCCTGCTCGACACGGCGAACACCCTCATCGGCCTGCACGTCGCATCCGTCGGTGGGTTGGCCGCGAGCATCGTCGAGCCTCGGCAGGTGTTCAAGGCGGCCGTGCTCGCGAATGCCGCCGCGCTCATCGTCGCGCACAACCACCCCTCTGGCAACCCCGAGCCGAGCCGCGACGACGTGAAGGTGACGAAGCAACTCGTCGAGGCGGGAAAAGTCATGGGCATCCCGATCCACGATCACCTCATCCTCACCGACCCCGGCCACACGAGCCTAGCCGAGCGCGGGTTGCTCTCGTAGTCCAGGGATCGGTACAGTGAAGCCGACTCGGGAAAAGCGCAGGATCGCTGCACGAACAGCAGGGTTGCGGCAGAAGCGGACTGGCTCTTACTGAGGCGATGCGCTATCGTCTGGAAAGCGTAGCGGTCTGAGAGGGAGGTAGCAAGCAATGATGTCGCATGGCGAAAACCCTCCGGGGAGGTTTTCACCCGGTCGTAATGGGGCCGAGACCTTTTCGCACGGCGGAAACCCCGTCGCCGAGTTTTCACCGGGTGCAAACCCAGTAGATGCTTCCAGTGACGGTACGTCCGATGACGCGAGGTCCGATGCGACCACGCGGAAGCGAGGGGGAGGTCGCCCTCGGAAAGCCGCCGCCGAGCGGCGCACCACGAAGTACACGGTGTCCGTCAACGAAGCCGAGAAAGCCACCGTTGAGGCGGCAGCCGAAGCGGTGGGTCTCGCCCCGGCCGTCTATCTCCGGGAGGTCGGCGTGGGGACTCGGGTGTCAAAGCGGGCGGACGACGTGCTCTACCACCGGCTGAGCCGGATCGGCGTTCGCCTCCAGACCCTTGCTCGCCGCGCCGGCGACGAGGAACGAGGGGGCGATCAGGCCGCGCTAGAAGCGTTGCTTCAGGAGGTGATCGACGTGAGGGAGACGCTGTAGAACGGACCGGGTAAGACGGGAAAGGCAGATGATCGGGAAGGTCTCATCGGGAACGAGCTTCAGCGGGCTGGCGACGTACCTCACCCAGAGCGAGGAGCGCGTAGCGTGGACCGAGCCTCGCTGGATGATCGGGACGGACCCTCAGGAGGTCGCCCGCGAGATGGAGACCGCGGCGTCACTGAGCGACGCGCGCCTGGAGAAGCCGGTCTACCACATCTCGATCTCGTTCAGCGAGACCGACCAGCCGACGCGGGAGCAGATGCAGCAAGCGGCCGACCGCGTGCTGGGGGAGCTCGGGCTGGGGGAGCACCAGGCGCTCCTCGTTGCGCACGAGGACAAAGGGCATCCCCACCTCCACGTCATGGCGAACCGCGTCCATCCCGACACGGGGAAGGCCGCCACGGTCTCGTTCGACTATCGCCGGGTCGAGTCGGTGCTCCGGGAGCTAGAGAAGGAGTGGGGCCTGACGCGGGTGCCGGGCCACCATGCCCGCGATGCCGGCGACTCGGCCCCCGACCGCACGCGGGGCCTCTCGACCGGCGAGGTCCGCCGCGTTCGCCGCACGGGCGAGCTCCCCTTTCCCGAACAGGTCCGCGAGAAGATGGGCGACGATCTCGGCCGCACGCTGGGCAGCGCGAAGGGGTGGAGCGAGGTCCACGAGGCGCTCGGCCGTCGCGGCTACCGGCTGGAGCCGACCGAGCGTGGGATGGTCGTCACCGACGGTGAGCGCTATGCAAAGGCGTCGTCCGTAGACGAGCGACTGAGCCGTCCCCGCCTCGAAGCCCGGTTCGGGCAAACTCTCGACGCACACGATGGGGAGCATCAGTTACGGCAGCCCGGTGCCGAGAAGGCCATGAGTCCAGAGGTGTACAAGCAGCTCTTCGGTGCCCCAGCACTCGCACCATCGAAAGCAGAACACGCCGCCAGTCCCGAGCCCATGGAGAGCGCCGGCTCGTCAGGGATCGCCCGTGCCGCCCAGGTACGAGCTGTGACGAACGCGACCCTGAGCGCGATAGACGGAGAGGCCGACGAGCGCGAGGTGCCGACCCGCACCATCGAAGCGGGGGTGCTTACGGCGAGCAGGCTCTCACGTGGCCCAGAGTCCAAGGATCAGATTCAGGGCGAAGCTCCATCGGTTGAATCTCCCCCCTCCCCCAGCCCAGCCGTTCGGGAGCTCGCCGGTGAGGTACGCGCGTATGAGCGCGTCGCTGGCGTCGAGCAGCGCCTCGGCCTTGCCGTACAGGACCACGCCGAGTTGGAGGGACAACTACGGTCTACGGGCCGACAGGGGCAGGAAGCCACGCGCCTATCCGACACCTTCGACCGGGCGCTCGGGGAGGCGTACCGCGACCCTGCCGCCGCCCGCCGCTCGTTCGAGGCGCTAGCAGCGCAGGAGGGTCCTGAGGCCGCAGCGCGCACGATGCGTCGGACACCAGAACAGTTCGGGCCGGTCGTCGCCACCGAGCACTCGAAGTGGATGGGGCTGGCCCGCGAGGTGAGCCGGGCCGAGGGTTACGAGGCAGCACGCAGCGCGGCCAACGTGGGCGAGCAGTACGTCCACACACGCGCCTTCGTAGGAGGCACCGGACACGAGGCACTGCGAACGTCACTGGCCTCGAAGGGCCGGGAGGTACAGTCCCTCCAGCAAGAACTGACACAACTCACGAGTCGGCACGGGCAGCCCACACAGATTCTGGAGCGGATCGGCCAGCGCGCGCAGGTGCTCACGACGGCGCAGACGAACCACCTCGGTCGTACGCTCTCTCCGCCGCAAATGGCGGTCGTGTCCAAGGCGGCTGGGTTGGCTGCGAAGGTTGCTAAGGGTGTAGAGCGCTGACGCCATGCGGAGTGCTGCTCATCGTGCATCCCTCAAGACCTTACTATGTGACTGACCCGATCTGCCTACGATGTCCGCTGCCTTCTCTTCTCAGCCTCCAAGTCCACTTCCCGCTGAGCACCTCCCCCCGCAGGATGTGGTCGAGGAGTCTGTGCGCCTGCTCAAGGGGGTCGCCGATCCGACCCGGCTGCGCATCCTCTGCTTGCTGCGGGCGGGCGAGGTGAACGTCCACGCTCTCACCGACGCCCTTGCCGTGTCGCAGTCGGCCGTCAGCCACCAACTCCGCGTGCTTCGTGAGGCCCGCCTCGTAGCAACGAGAAAGGCGGGTCGTCGCGTCTACTACCGCCTCGCCGACGACCACGTCTACGACATTCTCTCAGCCGCGCTGGAGCACGGACGTGAGGTCTGCTGACAGCGCTGAGCGATTGGAACGAGTACGGGGACTCCCGTGCATGGGGCACTCTCGTGCGACGATCCCGTGAAGGAGTTGCACACGGGAACCGACGGGTCTACCTTTTATGTGAACATTCGTTCATGTATTTCAGGCCCCCTTATGCCTAGCCTCCACCGCATCAAAGCGCAAGCCGCTTCAGCCGCCTGGCTGCTGAGCGCGCTGATGCTGTTTGCGCCGCTGGGTGCTCACGCTGTTGGGGCCGTGCTCTGCATTGAGGCCGACGGCGAGGTCGCCGTCGAGCGCTCCGAGGGTGCGGCGTGCGCCGAGGGTGCCGACGAACACGTCCCGCTGGGCACCACGCACTGCGACCCCTGCACCGACCTCCCGCTCCCGAGCGGCGGCGATACGGACTGCGCCTCGTTCAAGACCGAGAGCGGCCCTTCAGCACAGACGGTTCTCTCCGTTGTGGCGTTGCTCCCAGCGTCGGACCGCGCCCCTACGCCCTCCCCGGCAGCCTCCCCTCTTCAGGATGGGCGCGGTGCCCTTCCTCCCGACCCGGCTCTTTCCCGCAGCGTGGTGCTGCTGATCTGAGCCGCTCCTGATCCGGGCTGCGCGCGTCGCAGCCGCTTTCGTTCGACCGCCGTGCCCGTCCGGTGCGGCCCTCGTCCACGATCAGGAGCAACGGTCTATGGTTTCTCTCTACGGCGCGTGGCGGCGCGCCCTCCGGTTGGTGGCCTATGCCGCCCTCGCCGTCCAGCCTGTTTTCGCAGCGGGCTACGACGCACCCGCTGACACCCTCACCCTCGACGACGCCCTCAGGCGGACGTTCGAGGCCAGCCCTCACCTGCGCGCGGCGCGCCTCGAACTGGAGGCCCGCGAGGCACTCGCACGGCAGGCCGGCCGCTTCTCCAACCCGGTCCTCGACGCTGAGGCCGAAAACATTGGGGCGACCGGACCTGAGCAGGGCGTCGTCACAGTGGCCCTGGCCCAGCTCGTCGAGCTCGGTGGAGACCGTGCGGCACGGCGACGCCTGGCAACGCGCGAGGCCGACCTCGCCGCCGCCGACCTCGCTCTCGCCCGGACCGAGCGCTCTGCCCTCGCTCGGAGTCGCTACGCGGAGGCGGTCGCCGCCCAGGCCCGCCTCGGCCTCGCCCTAGCCTCGGCCCACCTCACCCGAGCCACTCTTGTGGCGACGGCCGAGCAGGTGGAGGCCGGGGACCGCTCGCCCGTGGACGAGACGCGGGCGGAGGTCGCTCTCGCCATAGCCCAGGCCGAGGCGACGCAGGCGCAGGCCGAGCGGACGGCGGCGTTCGTCCGCCTCGCCGCTCTCTGGACCGAATCCCCGGACTTCGACGCCGTAGCGGCCCTCCCACCGCCGGAGCCGGTCCCCGCCTTCGATGTGCTCGCCGGGCCGCTCCGGCAGAGTGCTGCGCTCGCTGTGTGGGACGTGGAGACTGCGCGCCGCGAGGTCGCCGTCGACCTGGAGAAAGCCCGGCGCATCCCCGACGTGACCGTCTCCGCCGGCTACCGCCGCTTCACCGCGACGGGAGGCGGAGCCGCCGTCGTTGGCCTCGCCGTTCCGCTCCCAGTCTTCGACCGCAACGGCGGGGCAGTCGCCGCCGCGAGGGCACGGCTCCAGGCCGCCGATGCCGAGCGGGAGGTGGCCCTCGTCGAAGCTCGGTCCGCCCTAGCGGAAGCCCACGGTGCCCTCACGGCCTCCTTTGCCGAGGCGACGGCCTTTCGCATCGAGGTGCTCCCGCGCGCCGAAGACGTCGCGGCCCGGATCGAGGAGGGCTACGAAGCAGGCAAGTTCTCGCTCCTCGACGTGCTCGACGCCCAGCGCACGCTGGCCGCCGCACGCGTGCGCTACGCCGACGCCCTCGCCGCTTACCACACCGCCGCCGCCGATGTCGAGCGGCTCACCGCCCGCCCGATCAGACTGACCGACCAGCCATGACCAAGCACCAGATCCTCGTCACGAGCGCAATTGCTAGCGTCGGCCTCGTCCTCGCGCTCCTCATCCTACTCGCCCCGTCCTCCTCCTCCATCCAGGACGAGCACGGCGACGCCCTTGCTGGGGAAGAAGCACCGCACGGCCCCCACGGCGGTCGCCTCCTCGACACCGAAGGCGACCGCGCGCTCGAAGTCACCATCTTCGAGGCCGGTGGCCCGCCCGAACTCCGGCTCTACCCGTTCGTGGACGGCGAGCCGGCCGAACCGGACGCGCTCGACCTCACCGCCGAAATCCATCGGCTCGGCGGCGGCGTGGACACCGTCCGCTTCCGCCCGACGGGCGGGTTCCTCCGCGGCGACGTGGAGATCTACGAGCCGCACTCGTTCGACGTGGTGATCCGCGGGACGTGGGACGGCGAGCCTGTGCGGTGGGCGTACGAGAGCATCGAGGGCCGCGTCGAGATGCCGTTCGAGATCGCTGAGGCGAGCGGCGTGGTGGTCGAAGACGCCGGCCCCGCATCGCTCCGCACGGTCCTCGAACTCCCCGGCGAGGTCCAACTCAACGCCGATCGTGTGGCGCGCGTGGCCCCGCGCGTCTCCGGCACCGTCGTCGCCGTGCCGACCGGCTTGGGCGAGCGCGTCGGAGCGGGGACCGTGCTCGCCGTCGTCGAGAGCCGAGAGCTGGGGAGGGCGCAGCGCGACTACGTCGAGAGCCTGCACCGGATGGAGTTGGCGCAGTCGGCCTACGAACGCGAGCGGCGGCTCCACGAGCGGCGCATCTCGGCGCGGAAGGACTACGAGCAGGCGCGGCACGACCTCGAAGAGGCCGAGCTAGAGAAGCAACTCGCCGAACAAGCCCTCGGCGCCCTCGGGGTCCCCCCGACCCAACTCGCCGCGCTCGGCGTCGAGCCGGAAGGTGTCGCCGGCGACCGCGAGGTCCGCTCGCCCCTTCCGACCTCGCTCACGCGCTACGCCGTCCGCGCCCCCTTAGGCGGCGAGGTCATCGCGCGGAGCGTGTCCGTCGGGCAGCAGGTGATGGGGAGCGAGGAGCTGTTCACGCTCGCCGACCTCTCGACCGTCTGGGTCGAAGTGACGGTCTATGCGGGGGATCTCGGCGCGGTCGAGGCTGGGCAGGAGGTCGTCGTCCGTGCGCGCGGTGGCGAGGGCGCGGGACCGGTCGGGCGCGGCACCGTACGTTATGTCGGCCCGCTCGTCGGTGAGACGACGCGGACGGCGCGGGCGCTCGTCACGCTCTCCAACTCCGAGGGCCGGTGGCGGCCGGGGATGTTCGTTAACGCCGAGGTGCTCCAGCGCGAGGAGACGGTGCCCGTCGCCGTCCGCCGCGACGCCATCGTGACGTGGCGCGAGATGCCCGTCGTCTTCGCCCGCTTCGGCGATGCCTTCGAAGTGCGCCCCCTCACGCTCGGCCGGACGGGTCCCGAGTTCGTCGAGGTCCTCGCCGGACTCGACGCCGGGCAGCCCTACGCAGCCGAAGGCGCCTTCCTGCTCAAAGCCGATCTGGAGAAGTCCGGCGCCTCCCACGACCACTGATCTACCCCGGAACAATCCATGATCGAGAAACTCCTCCAGCTTTCCATCCGGCGTCGGTGGACCGTCCTCGCCCTCACGCTCCTCGCGGCAGGCGTGGGCGTGTTCAACTTCACCCGCCTCCCGATTGACGCCGTCCCGGACATCACGAACGTCCAGGTCCAGATCAACACCGAGGCACCGGGCTACTCACCGGTCGAGGTCGAGCAGCGGATTACGTACCCCGTCGAGACGGCCGTGGCCGGGCTCCCGAAGCTCAGCTATACCCGGTCGCTCTCGCGCTACGGGCTCTCGCAGGTGACCGTCGTCTTCGAGGAGGGCACCGACATTTACTTCGCCCGCCAGCTCCTCACCGAGCGATTGCAGGAGGTCCGCGACCAGATCCCCGGCGGGCTCACGCCTGAGATGGGGCCGATTGCGACGGGACTCGGCGAGATCTACATGTACACCGTCGAGGCCGAGCCGGGGGCCGCCAAGCCCGATGGCATGCCGTACACCGCGACGGACCTCCGCACGCTCCAAGACTGGGTGCTCCGACCCCAGCTCCGCAACGTCCCCGGTGTGGCCGAGGTCAACACGATCGGTGGGTACCAGCGGCAAATCCACGTCACCCCCGACCCCGAGCAGTTCCTCGCCTACGGGCTCTCCTTCGGCGACGTGATCGACGCGCTCGAGGCGAACAACGCGAACGTCGGCGCGGGCTACGTCGAGCAGGCCGGCGAGCAGCTCCTCGTCCGCACGCCCGGCCAGGTCAGCGGGGCCGCCGAGATCCGCCGCATCACGCTCGTGACCGACGACGGCGTGCCCGTGCGCGTGTCCGACGTGGCCGAGGTCGGCGAGGGGCGGGAGCTGCGGACCGGCGCGGCGACGATGAACGGCAAGGAGGTCGTGCTCGGGACGGCGTTCATGCTCGTCGGCGAGAACAGCCAGGTCGTCGCGCAGCGCGTGGATGCCGCGCTCACCGAGGCCGCCCGCTCGCTCCCCGACGGCGTGACGGTGAGGACGGTCTACGACCGGACGCAGCTCGTTGACGCGACGATCCGGACGGTCGAGAAGAACCTCGTCGAGGGCGCGCTACTCGTCATTGCCGTGCTGTTCCTCTTCCTCGGGAATCTCCGAGCCGCGCTCATCACGGCCGCCGTCATCCCGCTCTCGATGCTCCTCACCGTGACGGGGATGGTCGAGAACCGGATCTCGGCGAACCTGATGAGTCTGGGCGCGCTCGACTTCGGGCTGATCGTGGACGGGGCTGTCATCATCGTCGAGAACTGCGTGAGGCGGCTCGCCGAAGCTCGCGAGAAGCTGGGACGGCAACTCGACCTGAAAGAGCGATTAGGCGTTGTGTTCGACGCCTCGAAGGAGGTGCGCAAGGCGACGATGTTCGGCGAACTCATCATCATGATCGTCTACGTCCCGATCCTTTTCCTCACCGGCGTCGAGGGCAAGATGTTTACGCCGATGGCGCTGACGGTGATCTTCGCGCTCGGGGCCGCCTTCGTGCTCTCGCTCACGTTCGTGCCCGCCGCCGTCGCCCTCTTCGTCCGCGCGCCGAAGGAGGAGAAAGAGAACAAGCTGATGGTCTGGGCCGAGCGGGTGTACCGGCCGGCGCTCCGCTACGCGCTCGCCAACCGCCCGGTCGTGCTCACCGGCGCGACCGTGCTCGTCCTCCTCGCCGCGCTCCTCGCCGGGCGGATGGGGACGACGTTCATGCCCCAACTCGACGAGGGCGACGTGGCGCTCCACGCCCTCCGCATCCCCGGCACGAGCCTCACGCAGGCCGTCGGGATGCAGGCGGAACTCGAGGCGGCGATCCAGCGCGGCGTGCCCGAGGCCGCGTTCGTCTTCGCCAAGATCGGCACGCCGGAGGTGGCGACGGACCCGATGCCGCCGAGCGTGGCCGACAACTTCGTGATCCTCAAGCCCCGTGACGAGTGGCCCGATCCCGACCTCTCGAAGGCCGAGGTTGTCGAGAAGATCGAGCGGGCGGCACGCGGCGTGCCCGGCAACAACTACGAGTTCACGCAGCCCATCGAGATGCGCTTCAACGAGCTGATCGCGGGCGTGCGGACCGACCTCGCGGTGAAGGTCTACGGCGACGACCGCGACGTGCTGAACGAGACCGCCGAGGCCGTGGCGAGCGTGCTCGAAACCGTCCCCGGTGCCGCCGATGTCCGCGTCGAGCAGACGACCGGCCTCCCGATGCTGACCGTCCAACTCGACGACGACGCCCTCGCTCGCTACGGGCTCACGCGGGCCGACGTGCAGGAGGTGGTCGAGATCGCGGTCGGCGGGAAGCAGGCCGGTATCGTGTTCGAGGGCGACCGGCGCGTCCCGCTCGTGGTGCGCCTGCCCGAGACGCAGCGCGTGGACCTGGACCGGCTGGAGCGGCTGCCTATCCCGCTCCCCGCCGCCCCCCCGGTGCTACCTGCCTCGGCCGACGGCTTCGTTGGAGGACGCGCCGGCGGCCGGACGATCACGCTCGGCGAGGTCGCCCGGCTCGACCTCGCGCCCGGCCCGAACCAGATCAGCCGTGAAAACGGAAAGCGGCTTGTGATGGTGATGGCGAACGTGCGTGGGCGTGACCTCGGCTCGTTCGTCGAGGACGCGCAGACGGCCGTCGCCACGCGCGTCGATGTGCCGGCGGGGTACTGGCTCGGCTGGGGCGGGAAGTTTGAGCAGATGATCTCGGCGGCCGAGCGGCTCCGGCTCGTCGTGCCCCTCGCGCTCCTGCTCATCTTCGGGCTACTCTACGCCACGTGCGGGAGCACGAAAGACGCGCTCCTCGTCTTCACCGGCATCCCGCTCGCGCTGACGGGCGGCGTGGCAGCGCTCTGGCTGCGGGGCATCCCGCTCTCGATCACCGCCGCCGTCGGGTTCATCGCGCTCTCGGGCGTGGCCGTGCTGAATGGCCTTGTGATGATCACGTTCATCAACCAGCTCCGCGAGCGCGGTGTTGGACTCGACGAGGCGATTTTCGAAGGGGCACGCCAGCGGCTCCGGCCCGTCCTCATGACGGCGCTCGTGGCGTCGCTCGGGTTCGTCCCGATGGCGCTCGCGACGGGCCCCGGTGCCGAGGTGCAGCGCCCGCTCGCGACGGTCGTGATCGGCGGCATCCTGTCAGCGACGGCGCTTACGCTTGTCGTTCTGCCTGTGCTCTACCGGCTCTTCCACCGCGACGGCGATATCGCGCCCGCCGCACAGCCCGAAACAGTATGACGACCCGCCGACTCCTGCTCACTGGTGCTGCCCTCGGTGCTGCGCTAGGTGGCGCTGCGTTCGTGCGTCGCCGGATACGCCCGGTGTCACCGCCCGAGTTGCTCCCACCCGGCGCTGTCCGCGCGCTCTACGACCGCCTCGCCCCCCTTTACGATGTTGTCGCGGCGGCCTACGACCTCGTCGGGGCAGGACGCTTCCACCGCCAAGCCGTGGACGCCCTTGGTCTCCGCCCCGGTGATACCGCCGTGGACCTCGCCTGTGGGACGGGCGCGAACTTCCCGCACCTCGTCCGCGCCGTGGGACCGACGGGCCGCGTCGTCGGCGTGGATCTCTCGCCGGGGATGATCGAGAAGGCCCGCGAGCGGGTGGGCAGACACGGTTGGACCAATGTGGAACTGGTCGAGGCTGACGTGCGAGACTATGCCTTCCCGGAACCTCTCTACGGTATCGTCTCGACGTTCGGGCTCGAGATGGTCCCCGAGCACGACGATGTGATCCATCGGGCGGTCGAAGCTCTCGCACCGGGCGGCCATGTCGCCGTCGGGGGCCTCCGACGGCCTGAAGGTTGGCCCGAGTGGCTGATCCGGCTCGGCGAATGGGTTAACCGACCGTTCGGCGTGAGCCGCGCCTATGAAGACGTGCAGCCGTGGCGGTCGATCACAACCTACACAACCGACACCGACTACGAAGAGTACCTCCTCGGGGCTGTCTACCTCGCTGTCGGTGAGGCGCCTCTTGGCTCTCCTCTCACCCCCCTCTGCGATGCCTGAATCTCTACGCCTCGACCTCCCCGTTCTGCTCCCGGATGTGCCCGATGTCCGAGATGCCTGCGTGGCCCGCCTCACCGATGCCCTCACGGCCACGGCGGGCGTCGAGAGTGCCCACGTCCTCCCGGCTGAAGACGGCGAGCCCGCCCGTGTCTGCATCCACTACGACCCCGGCGCCGTCGCCCTCCCCCGCATCCGCCGCATCGCCGAGCGCACCGGCGCTCTCATCACCGGCCGCTACCGCCACGTACTGTGGGAAGTCGACGGGCTGAGCCATCAGCGCCGCGCCCGGACCGTGGCCGAGCGGCTGAAGCAGGCCCCCGGCGTCGTCGAAGCGGAGGCAAATGCGACGGGGCCGATCCGCATCGAGTTCGACCGCGAGGCGACCGACGAGTCAGCGCTCCGCCGCCTGCTCGGTGAACTCGGCGTGACGATCACGGCACCTGAACCCGCTGAACAGACCGCGCTTGTCGAGGCCGATGCCCATGCGGGCCACGACCACGGGCCGGGCGACGATCACGGGAACGCTAAGGGCGGAGGGGCGCACGACCACGATCACGGCGGCATCTTCGGCGAGCGGACCGAGGTGATCTTCGCCGTGCTCTCCGGCGTCTGCGTGGCGCTCGGCTGGACGCTCGGCACGTTCACCGGGATCGTTGCGTGGGTCCCGCTCGCGCTATTCATCGGGGCGTATTTCTTCGGCGGGTGGTTCACGGTGCGCGAGGCGTGGGACTCGATTCGGGCCGGGCGGTTCGAGATCGACTTCCTGATGCTCGTCGCCGCCGCCGGGGCCGCCGCGCTCGGCGAGTGGTTCGAGGGAGGGCTGCTCCTCTTCCTCTTCTCCATCGGCCACGCGCTCGAAGGCTACGCGATGGGCCGCGCGCGGAAGGCCATCGAAGCCCTCGCCGAACTCGCCCCAGAGACGGCGGTCGTGCGCCGCGACGGCGCGGAGCAGGAGGTGCCCGTCGAGGACCTCGCCGTTGGCGACACCATCGTCGTGAAAACGAATGAACGGCTCCCTGCCGATGGGTTCGTGGTCAAAGGCACGAGCGCGGTGAACCAGGCTCCCGTGACGGGCGAGAGCGTCCCCGTCGACAAGCGGCCCGTCGATGACACGGAAGCGGCCCTCTCCGATCCGCAAGCGCTCGACGCCGCGCACCGTGTCTTCGCAGGCACCATCAACGGGAGCGGCGCCCTCGACGTCGTCGTGACGAAGACCTCGGCCGAGTCCACGCTCGCGCGCGTCGTTCAACTCGTAACCGAAGCCGAGACCGAACAGTCGCCGACACAGCGCTTCACGGACCGGTTCGAGCGCGTCTTCGTGCCCGCCGTGCTCGGCCTCGTCGTCCTGCTCCTCTTCGCGTGGGTCGTCGTAGACGAGACCTTCGCAGAGAGTTTCTACCGGGCGATGGCGGTGCTCGTGGCCGCTAGCCCGTGCGCCCTCGCGATTGCGACGCCGAGCGCCGTGCTCTCGGGCGTGGCGCGGGCCGGGCGCGGCGGCGTCCTCGTCAAAGGCGGCGGGCCGCTCGAAAACCTCGGCCAGCTCACGGCGATTGCCTTCGACAAAACGGGGACGCTGACCGAGGGCGCGCCGCGCGTGACGGACGTGGTGCCCGCCGAGGGCGCGACCGAATCCGAGCTGCTCACGACCGCCGTCGCCGTCGAGCGGCTGAGCGACCACCCGCTCGCGAAAGCGGTGGTGCGCCACGGCGAGGCCGAGGGCGTCGCGCCCGCCGAGGCGCACGACCTCCAGAGCATCACCGGGCGCGGCATCCGCGCTGACCTCGGCGGCGAGGCCGTGTTCATCGGCAAAGACGACCTCTTCGCTGAGGTCCCTGGTCCGCCGCTTCCCGATGCCGTGCGGCAGACCGTCGAGCGCCTGGAAATCGAGGGCCGGACGACGATGATTGTCCGCCGGGGCGACCGCTACCTCGGCGTGGTCGGGCTGATGGATACGCCGCGCGCGGCGGCGAAGGAGACCATTGCCCGACTCCGCGAGATCGGCATTAAGCGGATGGTGATGATCTCTGGCGACAACCAGCGCGTGGCCGACGCCGTCGCCCGTGCCGTCGGGCTCGACGAGGCGCGCGGCGACCTCATGCCCGACGACAAGGTCGAGACGATCAAGGCGCTCAGCCGGGAGTCGAAGGTCGCGATGGTCGGCGATGGCGTCAACGACGCGCCCGCGATGGCGAATGCGACAGTTGGCATCGCGATGGGCGCGGCCGGAAGTGACGTGGCGCTGGAAACGGCCGACGTGGCGCTCATGGCCGACGACCTCCGCCACCTCCCCTTCGCCGTCGGGCTCAGCCGGAAGACGCGGGGCATCATCCGGCAGAACCTGTGGATGAGCCTCGGCATGGTGGCGTTCCTCGTCCCCGCGACCATCTTTGGGCTCGGCATCGGGCCGGCCGTCGCGCTCCACGAAGGGAGCACGCTCATCGTCGTCTTCAACGCGCTCCGTCTCCTGGCCTACCGTGATGCGTAGCCCGTTGGGCGACCGCCCCGCCGCGTGCGGCGACTACCTCCAGCACGGGGCCTTCATAGACACTGGTGCAGCGGGTGGCAGCCCCGAGTTGTCCGGGGTGCTCGCTCGCCTTCCAGGTGCTCCCGCGCCTTCTCCGAACGGCGCAGAGGGTGTCGTCGGTTCGTCCCGGACCGTGCTCGATCAGGCGGAGCCGGCCCTGTTTGGCGGCCTCTTCAAGGTCGCCCTCGTTCACAAATCCTGACCCGTCACCGAGCGGTCGAAGCAGGGCGAGACCGAGGTTAACCTGAACGGCCCCCATCCGCCTCCGGCCGTTGATCTTTTACGCGGGTGCCGGGTACTACCGAGGCCTATCCCGAGGACCCACTCCCCGCACCCGTGCCCGACTCCGCCTCGCCCGTCGCCGACCTCACATACGGGGTCGCGAGCATCCTCCCGTTCCTCTACATCGCCTGGGCCGACGGGCTCCTGACGCCCTCCCAGATCGACGAGATCCGCACCCGCGTCGAGGCCGCCGACTGGCTGAGTGAGGCCGACAAGGCGACGCTCAGCGGGTGGCTCGACCCCCAGAACCCTCCGAGCGCGAGCGCCTACTACCGCTGGATCCGCACGATCAAAGAGGCGGCGCGTCACATCCCCGACGCCGCCGGCAAGAGCCTCGCCGAGTTGGGGGCCGAGATGGCGAACCTCACGGGCGTGAGCGACGCGACATACACGACGCCGCAGGCGCGCCAGGCCCTCGCCGAGATCGAGGCGGCCCTCGGCATCGTCGGCCACGAGGCCGTCCGTGAGCTCGTCGAGGATCGGCCCGTCGCTGAGGGCGATGGGCTTCCGGCCGAACCCTCCCTCGACGACGCTGGGCTCGATGTCGCCGCCCTACGGTCGGTTCTCGGCGGCGCGCGCGAGGCGCTGCGCGACCGCGTCCGCACGCTCCTCCGCGACCCCGTCTTTGCTCACCCCGACGAGCCCCTCGGCAAGGAGGCTTACCGCGAGCTTGTCCTCCGCTGGACCGTGCACCTCGCCGAGCAGGGAATCGGCGCGGTCGCCTACCCTGAGTACGCTGGCGGTGAGGACGACGTCGAGGCCTTCATCGCCGCCTTCGAGACGATCTCGTACCACGACCTCAGCCTGGCCGTGAAGTTCGGCGTCCAGTTCGGTCTCTTCGGTGGGAGCATCAACCAACTCGGCTCCGAGCGCCACCGCCGCCAGTACCTCCCGCGCGTGGCGACGCTCGATCTCCCCGGCTGTTTTGCGATGACCGAGAAGGGCCACGGCTCGAACGTCCGCGACCTCCAGACGACCGCCACGTTCGACCCCGGAATGGACGAGTTCGTCGTCGACACACCGACCGACGCTGACCACAAGGAGTGGATCGGGAACGCCGCCGCGCACGGGCGGATGGCGACGGTCTTCGCCCAGCTCGTCCTGGGCGAGCAGCGCCACGGCGTCCACGCCTTCCTCGTTCCGATCCGCAGCGAGGACGGCGCGGTGCTCCCCGGCGTCCGCATCGAGGACAGCGGCTACAAACTCGGCCTCAACGGCATCGACAACGGGCGGATCTGGTTCGACCACGTCCGCATCCCGCGCGAGAACCTCCTCGACCGGTTCGCCCAAGTGAGCCCGGAGGGCGAGTACACGTCGGCGATCCCGTCCTCGTCGAAGCGGTTCTTCACGATGCTCGGGACGCTCGTCGGCGGGCGGATCGCGGTGGCGTCCGGCGGGGTGAGTGCGGCCAAGAGCGCCCTCACGATCGCCGTCCGCTATGGCGCGCGACGACGCCAGTTCGGACCGAAGGACAAACCCGAGGTGGCGATCCTGGACTACCTCAGCCACCAGCGCCGCCTCCTCCCGCGCGTGGCAGCGGCCTACGGCCTCACGTTCGCCCTCCACGACCTCGCACGGCGATTCCAGGCGACGGCTGAGAGGGCGGACCTCCGCGCGATCGAGACCGAGGCCGCCGCGCTCAAGGCGTATGCGACGCGGTTCGCGACCGACGCCATCCAGGAGAGCCGCGAGGCCTGCGGCGGCGAGGGCTACCGCTACGCCAACCGCCTCGCCCGCTTCCGCGCCGACGCCGACATCTTCACGACGTTCGAGGGCGACAACACGGTCCTCATGCTCCAGGTCGCCAAGAGCCTCCTCGCCGGGTACCAGCAGGAGTTCGAGGGGCTCGACTTCTTCGGCCTCCTCGGCAAGCTCGGCGAGCGCGTCAGCGTCCGCATCGGCGAACCGAACCCGGTCGAGCGGCGGAAGACGAGCGCGGCCCACCTCCTCGACCCGGCCATGCACGCCGGCCTCTTCGAGGCGCGCGAGCGCGACCTCCTCATCTCGGCCGCCCGCCGCCTCAAGGGCCGCATCGACGGCGGTCAGGACTCGTTCGACGCGTTCGTCGAGGTGCAGGACCACCTCCTCACGCTCGCACAGGCGCACGCCGAGCGGCTCGTGCTGGAGCGCTTCCAGGCCGCCGTCGGCAGCGTCGAGGACGAGGCCCTGCGGGCGCACCTCGACCGCCTCGCGGCGCTCTACGCGCTCGAACGGCTGGAGACGCACCACGGCTGGTTCCTCGCGCAGCATTACATCGACGCCCCGAAGTCGAACGCGATCCGGGCCGAGGTGAACGCGCTCCTCGGGCAGATCCGGCCCGTCGCTGTCAGCCTCGTCGACGCCTTCGGAATCCCCGGCGAGACCCTCGCCGCGCCCATAGCCCTCGGCTGACGGGGCCGACGGGTGCTGCCGAAGATCGCTGCGCCGCCCGTACCCTCACCACCGGTTCGCTCCGGCCGTTCCTCATGAGGGGCCGGGGTCCCCCTCGCTCACGCCTCGGCCTCAACTGCTCAGCCACCGTGTGTTGGGCCGACGTAGCGCACGGTCGTAGGGCCTGGGGTAGGGATCGACCCGCGCACGCTCCAGAAGCGCACGCGCATGGGTGGCCGTGTCATGGTTCGTAGAGGATGGAGCCCTCCGGCAGGATGGGCGCGACGGCCTCGACGATCTCGGCCGCGAGCGCTTCGATGGGACGGCGCTTGACGAGGGTCTCGGCGTGGACGAGCCGGACGGTCCGGCTCGGCGCGGGACTCTGGAAGGGGCGGACCGACTCCGGCGCGTGCGAGCCTTCGACCTGCACGGCGAGCAGCGGCAGGAGCGTCATCCCGTGGCCCCGGTCCACGAGGCGCTGGAGCGTTTCGAGGTTCCCGCTCGCGAACTCGACCACGTTCTGCTCCGCCGCGTCGGGCGGCTCCGCCTGCGCCGAGCCCCGGAGGAGCTCGAGTGTCTGATCGCGGAAGCAGTTGCCGGGGCTCATAAGCCAGAGGTCGTCGCGGTGGAGGTCCTCCGTGCGCAGGGTCTTCCGCTGGTAGAGCCGGTGTCCGGGGGCGACGTACCCCACGAGGGGTTCCTCGAAGAGCGGGACCTCTGCGATGCCCCGCTCCGTGACGGCCGTGGCGACGAGGCCGGCGTCGAGCAGGTCGCGCCGGATGTGTGCTGCGATCCGGTCCGCCGGGAGCTCCTCGAACACGAGCGCGACACCGGGGTAGCGGCGGGAGAACGGGGCGATGACGAGGGGGAGGAGGTACGGCGCGAGCGTCGAGAGGATGCCGACGCGCAGCTCCCCCTCCATCTCCCCAGCCGCCTCCTGCACGAGCTGCTCGAGCCGCTCGGCTTCGGCCACCACCGAGCGCGCCTGGGCGACGACCTGCCGACCGATCCGGGTGGGCATGATCGGATGAGCGGTGCGGTCGAAGAGGACGACGCCGAGTTCTTCTTCGAACTTCTGTATCTGCGTGCTCAGCGTGGGCTGGGTCACGAAGCAGCTCTCCGCCGCGCGCCGGAAGTGGCGGTGCTTGTCGAGGGCGAGGAGGTAGGTGAGCTGGAGGAGCGTCATAGCGTCTCGTGATAGGGGGATCCTATCGCTACATCAAGATAAGAGATGAAACAGATCGGTTGGGGATACGAACAAGGCAGTAGAGAAACACGAACAACGCAGTAGAGAAAGCGGACACGGCCCATCGGCTTCCGCCACACTGGCCTCCGTGTTCCACGTCGAGGCCCTCACGAGAGAGGTTCTCATGATCAACTACGTCGTCCACTTCCTCGACCCCGAGGCCCCGGCCCTCCGGGGCCGCCCCCTCCGGGACCGCCCCCTGCGGAGCGCGACCGAGCGACGTGCTGCGGAGCGGCCACCACACGCCGCTCCGCGCAGCCGCAACATCGCCACGCCGAGCGCCCTCCTGACGGGGATGCTCTGGCGAGGGGCCCTCATCAGCGGGGAGGTCCTCCCTTCGTTCGCACCCACTCCTTGGGACGTCCCCCGGGGGAGGCTCTCCGGGCTCACCGTTGATCCACGACGCGCCCGACTCGCCGCACGCTCCCTCGGAAGCGCGCTCATTACGCGCCTGCAGGAACATCGAGGACGTCTGGCGAGCGCCTGAGTTCTAGTCACCAAGGCCCGGACGTGTTCTACGGCCCGGCCTCCTCCCTACCGCCATGAACGACCAGACGATCTACCTCACCGACGAAGACCACCTCCGCCTGACCACGTTGCTCTCCCGGATGAAAAAGGAGGGCGGCTGGAGCCCTGCGTACGCCTGCGGTCTACGGAGGAAGCTGGAGTGCGCCGTCGTGGTGCCCTCCGAGGACATCCCCTACCACGTGATCACCATGCACTCCCAGTTCCGCTTGCAGGACCTCGACACGGGGGCGGCGAAGGAGTACACGCTCGTCTACCCCCACGAAGCGGACTTCCACGAGGGCAAGCTGTCGATTCTGGCTCCGGTCGGCACCGCGCTCCTCGGCTCCCAGGACCTCGACGTCGTCGAAGTCGCGGTGCCGGCGGGGAATAAGCGCTTCCGCGTGGGTGCCGTCTTCTACCAGCCGGAGGCCGCCGAAGCCTACCGGGTCAAGGCGGACAGCCTGATCCGGGGCTCCCGACGGGCGGAGCGGCAGTCGCGGGGCTATTCCGAACGCCGCATCCGTAGCGGCCTCTCGGAAGCATAAGGCCTCCTTCCCTACTTCCTCATTACAGCCACTCTCTCATTCCCATGCCTTCCTCGACCCAGACCGCTCCCCCCAAACACTCCGAGGAGCTCCGTCCTGAGGAGCTCAACCCCTTCGTCATCGCGCAGCAGCAGTTCAGCACGGCCGTGCGGTACCTGCCGGAGCTGGACTCCGGCCTCGTCGAGTTCCTCATCCGCCCCGAGCGTGTGATCACCGTCGAGTTCCCCATCGAGAAGGACGACGGGACGGTCCAGAACTTCGTCGGCCACCGCGTGCTCCACAACCGCGTGCGCGGCCCTGGCAAGGGCGGTGTCCGCTATCACCCCAGCGTCAACGCCGACGAGGTCCGCGCCCTCGCCGCGTGGATGACGTGGAAGTGCGCCGTCGTCGACGTCCCCTTCGGCGGAGCCAAAGGCGGCGTCGAGTGCGACCCCACCGAGCTCACCGAGGGCGACCTCCGCCGCATCACGCGCCGGTACGTCTCCCAGCTCGGCGACAACATCGGGCCGTTCGTCGACATCCCGGCCCCGGACGTGAACACGAACGCGCGGACGATGGCGTGGATCTACGACACCTACGCCATGATGCACCCGGGCGAGAACAACCTCCCCGTGGTGACGGGCAAGCCGCTCGACATCGGAGGTTCGCGCGGGCGCGCCGAGGCGACGGGCCGCGGGGTCCTCTTCGCCTGCGAGCAGGCCCTCCGCCGCGGCCTCGTCAAGGGGCTGGACTCGGTGGACGGCGCGGCCGTCGTGGTCCAGGGCTTCGGGAACGTCGGGGCGAGTGCAGCCAAGCTCTTCGCCGAGGCCGGTGCCCGCGTCATCGCCATCAGCGACGTCTCGGGTGGCATCTACAACTGGGATGGGATCGACGTCGAGGCTGCCCTCGCGCAGCGCGACCGGACGGGCTTCGTCGAGGGCCTTAGTAATACCGAGCCGATTTCGAACGAGGCGCTTCTCGCGATGGAATGCGACGTACTGATCCCGGCCGCCCTCGAAAACCAGATCCGCGCCGACAACGCGCACCGGATTCGGGCGCGGCTGATCGTGGAGGGGGCGAACGGGCCCACGACGCCGGCCGCCGACCGCGCCCTCTTCGAGCGCGGCATCCCCGTGCTGCCGGACATCCTCTGCAACGCCGGCGGCGTGACGGTCTCCTACTACGAGTGGGTGCAGAACCACGAGAACGAGCAGTGGGAGGAGGAGGTCGTCAACCAGAAACTCCTCGGCAAGATGAACCGCGCCACCGACGCTGTAGTCGACACGCAGCGCCGCATCAACGGCGACCTGGAGCGGATCGAGCGGTTCCGCAGCGAGCGCGGCCTCAACGGGCAGTCGCTCGGGCCAGTAGACCTCCGCACGGCGGCGTACATCCTCGCCATCGGCCGCGTGGCCGACGTGGCGCTCCAGCGCGGTATCTGGCCGTAAGGCGGAGCAGGACGAGCCGGGCGTGAGTGCCCCGACGGCCGAACCGTGACACACTCCCTGCGTCAAAACAGGGAGTGTGTCCTTATTTGCTCACTCATGAACCCTCCTACGATGACTACCGACAGGCAGACCCTCATCGACGGGCTCAACGACGACCTCGCCCACGAGTACCAGGCCGTCCTCATGTACACCTCCTACGCCGCCCTCGTCAGCGGCATCCACCGCCCCATGCTCAAGGGCTTCTTCGAGATGGAGATCCCCGAGGAGCTCG